>NZ_LBHW02000043.1:0-51226 GCF_001005835.2 Achromobacter sp. LC458 | reverse complement strand
TCCTGCGCTTCCCGCGAACGGCGCGCCCAGACCCAGGCTTGCAATGCTGCGTGAAAACTCCGGCATGGCGTAGACGGCCGCCAGGCTTTCATCCCATTTGCGAGCGATGTCGGGCGGCATGCCTTGCGGCGCCATGATGAGGAAGGCGAAGGCGGCGTCAAAGTCTTTCAGCGATTCCACGCCCACGCTGCGCAGGGCCGGCACGCCCGGCAGGTCGGGGTCCGGTTCGCGAGCCGAGATGGCCAGCGCGCGCATCTTGCCTGCCTGCACATGGGCCTGCACCGCCGAGGCGGCCAGGAAGCCGGCCTGGATCTGGTTGCCCAGCAACGCGTTGACCGCGCCCGCGCTGCCCCGGAACGGGATGTGGGTGGTATTGATGCCAGTGGCCAGCTTCAGTTTTTCAAACGCCAGGTTGCCGGGGCTGCCGTAGCCGGCTGACGAATAGGTCACCGCGTTGGCCTTGGCATAACGCAGGAACTCATCCACGGTGGCAACGCCCAGGTCGGGCCGCACCGTCAGCGCCAGGCCGAAGCTGCCGGCGATGCTCAGCGGCTCAAGCAGCCGCAAGTAAGTCGCGCCGGCGTCCTTGAAAACGTGCGGATTGACGGTCATCAAGGTGTCCAGCGTCATCAGCAGCGTGTAGCCATCGGGCGCGGCATTGGCCACCGCCTTTGCGCCGACGTTGCCGGACGCGCCGGGGCGGTTTTCGACAATGATCGTCTGGCCCATCAGTTTGCTGGCGTGCATCGCGATGGCGCGGGCGCCGATGTCCAACGGCCCGGCGGGCGAGGAATTGACGATGAGCCGGATGGGCCGGGACGGGTAGTCGGCCGGGGCGGCCCAGGCCGTTGACCCAGGGGCTGCAACAAGCATTGCCGCGACAAGCAAGGCGCCCAACCCCGGGACTGAAAAAAAAGAAACAGCGAGGAACGAGGCAGCGAAGGTCGAGGAAGGGAAAGGCAAGCCCGCGACGAAACGGGCTGCAAGAGACGAGACTGCGACAAACCACAAGCGCTTGAACGGGTGACTCATGTTGCTCTCCGGTGTGGCGGCGGCCGGCTGGCCACCGCCTTTGGCCATGCTTCAGGCAATGGCCGTGGGGTGGGGGCTGGTTTCCGCATGGCGGATCATTGTTTGCGACAGCGCAATCAGCAGTTCGCCGCGCCGCGCCTCGGCGGCGGGGTCGTGCCACAGATTGCGAAGCTCGTGCGGGTCTTCGTGCAGGTCGTACAGTTCGCCCCAGTCCGCGTCGGCATACACGCTGAGGCGATAGCGGGCCGTTTGCAGCGTGCGCATCCGCGTGCGCCCCGGAAAACCGAACATCGTGCGCTGACCTTCTTCTTCGATCAGCACGGCGTCGCGCAGCGTGTCGACCGCAGCGGACATCAGCGGCAGCAGGGACTGGCCTTGCAGGCCGTTGTAGGGCGGCAGGCCCGCGCGGGCCAGCACGGTGGCGGCGATATCGGGGGTGGCGCATAGCGCCTGGCTGCGCGGGGCGGCGGGCGCGGCCTGCGGGTCGCGCCAGATGAAGGGGGTGCGAATCAGCCCTTGGTAATGGATAGGGCCCTTGAACAGGAGTTGGTGATCGCCGAAGAAGTCTCCGTGGTCGCTGGTGAAGATGACCACGGTGTTGTCGTCCAGCCCCGTCTCGCGCAGCGCCTGCATGACCCGGCCGATCGTGGCATCGATATGGCTGATGGACCCGTAGTTCAGCGCGATGGCTTCACGCGCCTCGCGCTCGGTGCAGGCGAACACCGCCGGCGTGTGCTTGACCGCCATGTTCAGATCGCGCTGCCGATACAGCCACGCCACATGCGGCGGCGGGTGGTGGTGGACGGCCCGGCTGGCGTGAAACGATACCGGCAGCGTTACGTCTTCTGGCCGATATTGGTCCCAGTACGTGCCCGGCGGCGTGTACGGGTGATGCGGATCGGGAAATGAGCATTGGATGAAGAAAGGTGCACGGCCGCCCGCCAGCCGCCGCAGCTGCGCAATGGTTTGATCACCGATGTAGGCGGTGGCCGAGCATTCTTCGGGGACGCGCGTGCGCCACGCCTGCCGGTGTTGCGTCAGCACGAAGTCCGGTGTGGGCAGCGCATGCTCGGGTCCCCACTGCCGCCGCGACTCGGGATGCTGCTGGGCAAGCCAGCGTGCGTAATGGCCGCCGATCTGATCGCCGTGGTCCAGCGCCAGGCGCACATGGTCAAAACCGTAGAAGGGCGTCTGCACTTCGTGGCCGGGATCGGCTCGCCATTTGGGCGCCCACTCTTGATCGTAGTCACCGCGGTCAAGCCGCCAGGCCTCGCCTTGCGACGCGGCGGCGCCTGCCGGTGGCCATGCGGGACCGATGCCCGTCATGTTCTGCAAATGCGATTTACCGATCAGCGCCGTGGAATAGCCCGCGTCGCGCAGCCGATCCACAAAAGTCGTTGCGCGCTGCGATAGCGCGATGCCGTTGTGGCGCACGCCGTGCACCGACGGCATGCGGCCCGTCATCAGGGTCGCGCGGTTGGGCATGCAGATCGGCGAGGCGACATAGAAGCGGTCGGCGGACCACCCCTGCCTAGCCAGGGCGTCCAGCGCCGGGGTGCGCAGCACGGCGTTGCCGTAACTGCCCACGTGGTCCGCACGTTGCTGGTCGGTGATGAATAGCAGAAAGTTGGGCTGCATCAGGTCTCCTTGCCACCGGCTCATACCGGCTTGGCTGTGTTGATGCGGCCATTGTGCGTAGCGGTTTTGGCGTCGAACAGAGATATGCCCCGGTTGTCGGACCCATTCACCGGTCCGCTCACCCTGTGTTTTGCAGCCCACACATGTATCCATCAGATTCGATCGGCGTGCCAACCGACCACGGCGTTACAAGCCATCCCAAATCTCAACAAATAAAACAGCTTTGCCGCGCTAACTGCTTTAGTTCTAGCAGTTGCTTGCGCGGTTGACCCGGCGGCAGGAGGCCCCGGGGCCCACAGGCATAAAAAAGCAATAAACCTGGAGGAGGAGCCATGCGTTTGTTTAATCGCAGGATCGCCGCACTGCTGGCGAGCGGGCTGATTGCCTTGACGGCGGGGTGCGCGTCAACCGGCAAGAAGGACACCATCAACATGGCCGGGCTGAGCCAGCCCGTGGAAATCGTGCGGGACCGCCATGGCGTGTCCCACATCTATGCACAGAACCAGAATGACCTGTTCTTCGCGCAAGGTTTTTCCGCCGCACGCGACCGGCTCTGGCAGCTGGACCTGTGGCGCCGGCAAGGCGAAGGCAAGATGGCCGAGCAATTCGGGCCGCGCTTCGTCGAACAGGACCGCGCCGCGCGCCTGTTCCTGTTCCGAGGCGACATGCAGGCCGAATTCGCCAGCTATCACCCCGAGGGCCAGGCGATCCTTACTGCGTTTGCCGCCGGCATCAACGCCTACGTGGACTGGGTGAAAGCCAACCCCGACCAGTTGCCGCCCGAGTTCAAGCTGACCGGCACGCTGCCTGGCTATTGGCGCCCCGAGACCTCGCTGATCCGCATTTACGGGCTGACGCGCAACCTGAACGAAGAAGTGAAGATGGCGCAGCAAGTCGCCGGGCTGGGCCTGAACGCCGTGCAAGGCCTGAGCACCTTCGAGCCGCCTTTGGCGTTGCAAGTGCCGGCTGGCCTGGACGTGCGCCAGATCGACAAGTCCGTCCTGGCGAACTACACGCTGGCGCGCAATGGCCAGAAGTTTGTCGCGGCGGACTTCCCGCAAAGCCCCCTGGCGCTGGACAAGCGCGAAGCGCTTGCCAGCGCGCTGTCCGAAGGCAAGCTGGCGTCGCTGGATCCGAACTTTGATCCGATGGCCACGCGATACGAAAGCAACAACTGGACCATCGGCGGGCAGCATACCGACACCGGCAAACCCATATTGGCCGGCGACCCCCACCGGTCGATCACGATGCCGTCGTTGCGTTACATGGTGCACTTGAACGCGCCGGGCTGGAACGTGATCGGCGCCGGCGAACCGTCGTTGCCGGGCGTGTCGATGGGCCATAACGACCGCATCGCGTTCGGCTTGACGATCTTCGCCTTCGGCGACGAAGAAGACTTGTACGTCTATGACACCAACCCCGCCAACCCCAACGAATACCGCTATCGGGGCGGTTGGGAAAAAATGCGGCAGATGGACGAATCCATTCCCGTGCGCGGCCAGGCGGCGGCGGTGCGCCAGCTGAAATTCACCCGTCACGGTCCGGTGATTCACGAAGACCCCGTACGCCACAAGGCGTACGCACTGCGCGCCGCCTATCTTGAATTTCCGGGCACAGCGGCCTACCTGGCCAGCCTGCGCCTGAACCAGGCGCAGAACTGGAATGAATTCGTGGCCGGCATGGAAAAGCACTACACGCCCAGCGAAAACATGGTGTACGCGGACGTGGACGGCAACATCGGCTGGTTCGGCGGCAGCATCGCGCCGATACGCCCGCGCAACGACTGGTCGGGCATGTTGCCCGTGCCCGGCAATGGCGATTTCGAATGGCGCGGCGTCTTGCCCGGCAGCGCCCTGCCCCGCGCGTACAACCCGCCGGAAGGCTATGTTGCGACCGCCAACGAATACAACCTGCCGGCGGACTACGTCTACAAGGACATGTCGGCGCGCACCTGGGCTGAACCTTATCGCGTCCAGCGTATTCGCGAAGTGCTGGCCGATGGCAGCCGGCTGACGGTGCAGCAATCGCAGGACTTGCAGTACGACAACTTGTCGATACCCGCGCGCACGCTGGGCGGCTATGCCAAGGCGCTGAATTCCGCCGACCCGGCGCTGAACGACGCGCTGGGCCTGTTGAAGGATTGGGATTACCGGATGGACACCGATTCGCGCGCCGCCACGGTCTACGCGTTCTGGCTGCCCGAGGTCGTCAAGCGGGTGTCCGACCTTTACGTGCCCGCGAATGGCCGCGCGGCGTTCGGAGACTTGTCCACCCGCAAGACGCTGGAAAAGCTGGCCACGCCGGATGCCGCCTTTGGCACGCCGCCGGATCGGGGCCGCGACGCGCTGTTGCTGCAAGCGCTGAACGATGGCGTACAGAAACTGCGCGCCAAGCTTGGGCCGGATTCCACGCAGTGGCAGTGGGGCAAACTGCATCACATCCAGTTCGAACACAGCCTGGCCAGCCTGCTGCCGCCGGACACCGCCAAGGCCTGGGGCACGCCGCGCTATCCGGTGGGCGGCGACAACGACACGGTGCATCGGGCGACGTTCCGCAAGAGCGATTTCCGGCAGATCAGCGGGTCGTCGTATCGGCAGGTGATCGACGTGGCCAACTGGGATAACTCACGCGTGCAGAACGTGCCGGGCCAGTCCGCTGACCCACGCAGCCCGCATTACCAGGACTTGCTCAAGGGCTGGGCAACCGGCGAGTACTTCCCCATGGCGTTCAGCCGCGCCAAGGTGGATAGCGAACGCGCCGATACGCTGACGCTCAAGCCGTCGGGGAACTGACGGGCGGGCCACAAAAAAAAAATGCCGGATCGCTTGGGCGGCCCGGCATTTTTGTTGGGGTTTCTGCTGAGGTATTCGCGACTACTTCTTCGACGCGTCCTGCTCCACCACCATATCCAGCACATACACCTTGGACGGCGCGTCCGCCGGCGGGTTCTTCCAGTCGTAGCGCTTGACGCGCAACACGGTACGCACGCCTTCCTGGTGCTTGAACCCTTCGATGGATTGATAAAGCGGATGCCATTTATCCTGCGTCGGCTGCTGCACGCCCGCTTCGTTGTAGCGGCGCTCGCGCACCATCAGGCACTGGTAATCGGGAATCATGGGGTGGCTGCATTCGGCCTTTTTCGCGGCCACTTCCAGGAACATGATCTGGCCGGCGCTGCCGTACAGCGTTTCGGGCGTGGGTTCGCCAACAAACTTCAGCACGGTGCCGTCCTTACCCACCAGTTCCAGCGCGGGCTCGTGAATGTCGCCCGACAGCGTGGCCCGCAGATCGCCTTTCAGGCGCGCATTGATCTCGGCATCCAGCTGCATCAAGCTCTGCTCGCACGCCTTCATCGTGGACGCCAGGTTATCCACCGTCAACACGCCGTTCTGGTAGCGGTAACCGCCAAATTGCGTATTGCAACCGCCCCGGATATTCAACGCATCGTTCGTGAAGGCCAGGCGCAGCTGATGCTCAACGCCCGGCTGCAACGTCGGAATCGACTTGCCGGATGCATCGGTGGCAGAAACCAGGCGCCAGTAATACGCGGGCAAGGTCAGCTGGCTGGCGGGCGAGGCGGCAGTGGTGTCTGGCATGGAAGAGGATCCTACGCTGGGAGAGGAAACCGGAGCGCAAGCGGAAAGCAGCGCGGCGCATGCGGACGCAAGAAGAATTATTTTTTTCATGGTTCGTTCCTGGAAGCCGAATGGCACTTAAAGCAAAGCGGCATTCTACGTCCGTGATGTGGACGGGTCAGGCGAAGCGCCGGGCAGAGGGTTTCAAAATCTTGCTGGAGGATGGGATTGGCGGACCCGCTATTTGCCCGCCTGACGAGCAGTGCTTTCATACGGAGGTCGGAGGACCAACACATCCATGTCATTGACCGTGCCATCTCGCCCCGGTGATTACAGACTGACACCTTACGTCCTGGCGATAGGGTTTCATGCCCTCCTACCCCACCTGCAACATCCCCATTTCCTCCCGCACCGCGCCCCGTTGCGCCAGCCCCGCCATCGCGTGTCCGATGCGTGCTTCCGCATCGGCCAAGGTACGCGACATGCCCAGCAGCCGGCACACGGACTTGATCACATCCGCTTTCGGCGCGTTGCCGGTCATCGCCAGTACGTGCAGGACGCCGTTCGCCAGTTCTTGAATGCAGACATCGTCCACGCGGCGGCGCGTGGCGTCGTCGTCGCTTGCGCCGCGAAAGCCGCTCCAGGTTTCGGGGGTGACGCCGGCGGGCCAATAGAAGGTGGCCTCGCCTTCGTCTGTCTGACCCACGTCCATCGGCGTCAACGTGCGCAACCGTTCAATGATCCGAACGCCCGTGCGCTCCAGGCCCCACGCACGAGCCACTTTACGGTGCAGCACCGTCTCGGCGATGGGGCCTTCCGTGTCGATCACCAGGCGTAGTTGTTCCGCCAGCAGCGCGTTGTTGGCGCGGTTGTAGAACGCGTCAGCGCCCTCCGGGGCCGTGCTCAAATCCGCTACGCGATAGGGTGCAACCCCATGCGCGGTCACGCCGTCTGCCGACGGCCAGGCGGTATCGCCTTCTTCTGTGGTGATCACAAATTCGACGGGCGATTCGTCCTGCACCGTGCGTTCCAGTTCCGCGTTCAAGCGGGCCAGGATCTTCTCGACTTCGCGTTCGGGGTTGATCCACCAATCGGTGGACCACACCCGATGCAGCGTCCAGCCCAGCCCTTCAAGCACCACCTGCCGCAAGCGATCGCGATCGCGCGCGGTGGCGCCCGAGTGGTACGCGCGGCCGTCGCACTCGATACCCATCAGATAGCGGCCCGGCGCGCGCGGGTCCACCACGCCCATGTCAATGCGGTAGCCCGAGCAGCCCACCTGCGGATGCACCACCCAGCCATGATCGCGCAGCACCTTGATGACTTGCGTTTCAAACGGGCTGTCCGGTTCGCGGCCGGTCGGCAGCGACTGCTCGACCAAGGCGCGCGGCCCTTTCAGCGCAAATTCCAGGTAATGCTTCAAGTCGCGCACGCCCGTGGCGCGCACCCGCGACAGGTCGATCTGTTCCGGCATCAGCGTGCTGTAGATCACCACGCCTTCGCGCGCGCGCGAAATGGCCACGTTCAGGCGGCGGTGTCCGCCTTCGCCGTTCAGTGGTCCGAAGTTCATCGTCATCTTGCCGGCGGCATCCGGGCCGAAGGTGATCGAGAAATAAATGACGTCACGCTCGTCGCCCTGCACGTTCTCCAGATTCTTGATGAAAAGCGGCTCGCGGGATTGCGCCGAAATCGCCTTGTCCAGTTCGGCATTGGTGCGGCGGCGGGCGTCCAACAGGGTTTCGATCAGGGCTTGCTGCGGCTGGTTGAAGGTCACAACACCCAATGTCTGGCGGCGGCGCGACTCGTCCAGATAGTGCTGCTCGATGCCCTGCACGATGGCTTCGGCTTCGAGGCGATTGGTGCGGCTGCCGCCCCGGTCGTAGATGCCCGCAACCTTTTCCAGACGCACGGCCACGTCATCCGTCACGGGCGACGGGAAGGTGATCAGCTGCGAGTCGTAATAGGTCACGTTGCTGAACGTGATCAGACTTTCATGCTTGCTGCGGTAATGCCACTGCAAACGCAGGCGGTTCATGTCGGCGCCCAGGCATTCGTCCAGAATGCTTTCCAGGTCTTCGACCCGCCCGTCATCCCCCGCGCCGTCGTCTTCGGGCGTGGACTTGCTGAAGAAGCTGGTGGGCGGCAACTGCTTGGTGTCGCCCACCACCACCACTTGCTGACCACGCGCGATGGCGCCCACCGAATCCCACACCGGAATCTGCGAGGCCTCGTCAAACACCACGACATCAAACTGCGAATGCCCGGCGTCCAGATACTGCGCCACCGATAACGGCGACATTAGCAGGCAGGGCTTGAGCTTGGGCAGCAGCGACGGCAAGCGCTGCATCAGCTGGCGCACGGGCACGTGGCGCGTCTTTTTTTGCAGTTCGCGGCGCAGCAGGCCAAGCTCGCTATCCGGGCTGACCAGCACGCCGTTGCCATCGGGCACTTTGGCAGCCAGCACGGCGGCGATGTAGGCAGACGTCAGCTTCTGGAAGCGGTCGTCGGCGTCGCGGAATTCTCGGATCTTGCGCTCGTGGTCGGCACTGGAAAACGCGCGCAGCACGGGCGTATGGTCAATGACCTTCTTTACCCACCAGTTGCGATAACTGAATTCAAAATGCGCTTCGACCTGCTCCAGCGGCACGCGGCCCTGCTCAAGGGATGCGACCAAGCCTTGCAGCTGCATCGCAATGGCCTGCTCGCGCGCCTGACGCCACACGCACCACGGCATCAGCAATTGTTTGTTGTGACGCCAGCCCGCCAGCACACCCAGGATGCGTTCAAGCGCGCCATTAGCCTCGGGCGCGCCCGCCAGTGGCTCGGGCGGTTTGGCCAGCGCGTCCACTTGCGCCAAGCAGTCTTGCAGACCGCGCCACGCATCCCGATAGCCCAGCAAAGCCTTGCCCAACGGTGCCCCAGGTTGCAGCAAGGCGCGGTTTTCGCCCACCAGTGCTTGCAGCCGGGTGCGCAGGTCGGCTGCGGAAACCGGGTCGCCCGCCGCCTGCGTGACCGCATCGGCAAAGCGTTCGGCCCATTGCTCATGCCGCTGCACCTGCTCCCAATCCGTGGCCAGTCCCGTGTAGCGGTCTTGCAGCAAGCGCTGCGCGTCCGCCTTCAACGCAGCCAGCTCGCGGTCTTCGATGTTCACCAGCGCCAAGGGCGCCAGCATGGCGGTAATCGACCCCTCGTCCGGCCGCTGGCTGTCCGTGCGATAGCCCGCCAGCCGCTTGCGGATACCGCCCTTGGCGAAGACAGACTTCGGCCACCATGCCGAGCAGGCAGACAGCCACTCGGCCTTGAGCGTATTGGCGTCCAGCTCGGCCAACTGCGCGGTCCATTGCGCCCCCACCTGTTCCCAATGCGCGTTGCGCGCCTGCCCGTGACGCACCAGCGCCTGCACCTGGAAGCGCGCGCCGGGGTCGTGCGCCTGCGTGGCCAAGCCGGCGGGCACCTGCGGTGCGGCGAGCAGCACGTCAGCCAGCGTATCCAGACGCGCGTAGGCATTCAGGCTCAAACCCTGCGCCGGCACACCCAACCCATCGCCCACGGTGGCCGCCTGCGTCTGCAAGCTTGCCACCGCCTGCTCCAGCGCATGCGCCGCAGCCAGCAACGCGTCTTGCCAGCTGGGGCTCCATTCGGCCATGCCGATATGCGCCAGCGGATGGCCATGCAGCACGCCAAGCTCCTTGGACAAGGTCGACATGCGGCGCGCGGTCTCGCGCAGCTGCGCAAGGTCTTGGTATTGATGCGCCTGCGCGTCGGCCCAGAACATCGGCGACGGCTCCTTGCCCGCATTCTGAATGCAGGTGCCGATGGCGTCATAAACCGTCAGGCCGTTGGCATGCGCGTGATGCAGCGCGTCGACCAGCCCGTTCAAGTCCTGGCGCAGCACGCTCACGCGTTCGGCCTCGCGCGCCCAATCGTCGCTGGTGCGCTGCCCGCTGTGATCCAACGCACGCCCCAGCTGTTGCAACACCTCGGATTTACGCGCCTTGGATGAATGCAGTTCCAGGCAGAACGGGCCCAGCCCGATATTGGCCAAACGGCGATGCACCACTTCCAGCGCGGCCATCTTTTCCGAGACGAACAGCACCGTCTTGCCGCGCGCCAGCAGATGCGCGATCAGGTTCGTGATGGTCTGGCTCTTGCCCGTGCCGGGCGGCCCTTCCAACACCAGGTCGCGGCCCGCGTCCACCGCGCAAATCGCTTTCAGTTGCGACGAATCGGATAGCAGCGGGGTCAGCAGGTCTTGGGGCCGATAGCTGTCGTCCAGGCGGTCAAAGCGCTGATCCAAAGGCTCTTTGGCAAACGCCTGACCGGGGTGGTCAATCAGATGCTTGACGACGCGGTTGGCTTTCAACTGCTCGGTGCGGTCCTGCAAGTCCTTCCACATCAGGTACTTGGTGAACGAAAAAATGCCCAGATGCACCTGTTCCAGTACCTCCCAGCCCGCGATTTCCCGCACGGCCAAGCGGAACGCCTGCAACACCCGGGCCACGTCCACGCCCTTGTCGTCCGCGGGCAAAACGTCCAGCCCCGGAATGCGCAGCTCGTAGTTGTTGCGCAGCATTTGCAGCAACGTGGAGTTGATGATGGTCTCGTCGTCGTGGCGAACCAGGCGAAAGCCGCTGCGCACCGACTGCCGTTGCAGCGAGACCGGCACCAGGATCAGCGGCGCCAGATGCGCGCTTTCCGCGCCGGGGCTTTCCGTCCAGCGCAGCATGCCCATCGCCAGGTACAGCGTGTTGGCGCCGCCCTCTTCCAGGCCGATGCGCGCCGCGCCGAAGATGGTCAGCAGGTTGGCGTCCAGCGCTTCCTGCGTAACGCGTGCGATCAGTTCCTTGTTGCCCAGCGCGTCCAGCGCCATGTCGTCCAGCGGCGCGCGGCCGCCCCGGCCCACATGCACCTCGGCCACGCGCGGGTCGCTGCCGTCCATCAACGCGGCGGGCAGCGGACGAATACGGAATTCGCTGCCGTCGGCAATGGCGTCTTCCAGTTTTGCCAGGTCCGGCACAACAAGCGGCAAGGTGGATTTGGTCAGCTTGAAGTTCAGCAGCCGATTGCGCAGCGTCAGGTCCAGCAGGCGCGACTTCCACTTGGCCAGCCGGCCTTCCGGCGTGTCATCGGCGGGCTCCAGGCTGATCACGAATTCCGGGTCCAGCGGCGGCAGTTCGGGCGTGGGCTCGATGGCGGCAGGGAGTTCGGTGTCGTCGGCGTCCGTGGGCGCCACCGACACCCCGCGCGAAGGCAGCGGTTTGATTTGCAATTCGCGCGCGCGATGCACGTCGATGGCGTAGCGAAAGGTATTTTCTTCGCGCAGATGCGCCGCGCCCTGCTCCAACGCGCGCCGCAACGACGGCCGGAAGTTGGGATGCTGCGCGATGCCGGTGGTTTCGAAGACCAGGAATTCGCCGCTGTCCACGCGCTTTCTTACCGCCTGCACGTCGTCGGTCAGCGGGTCTGCAAAGCACGCTTGATGCAGCCACACGCCCACCCAGGCGTGCCCGTCTTTCATCAGAATCACCGGACGCAATCCCGCCTGCTCCAGGCAGGACGAGAACAGCATCGCCAGGTCCAGGCACGTTGCCACCCGCGCGTCCATGATGCGATCCGGTGTGCGAATTTTCTGCCCGTCCACGCCGAACGAGGCGGGCGGTTCGGCATAGTGCAGCGATTCCGCAGCCAGTGTGCTGTAGATGGCGGACACCTGCTTCCAGACGACGTCGCGGCTTTTGGACTGGTAGCCGTTCATTTGCAGGTCGGCGTACTGCGCGCGCAGAAGCTTGGACGCCTTGCCGATCAGCCCATCCACGGCCGGATTGTTCGGCATGGAAAACGCCGCCAGCAATTCCGGCAAGGCGCGCGTGCCGGCCCATTGGTCATACGCCAACACGGATATCGGTTGCGAGGCCCGACCCAGTTCCTGCGAGCCTGACTGCACCACCACGTCAATACTGGCGCGCACGGCCTCTTGCAGATCGGCCACGTAGCTGTGGTCGGGCGTCAGGTCCAGCGGGGAAATACGGCGAATTTCTCCCGGCACCAGCACGTCAAAGCGCAGCGTTACGGGTTGGGCAAAGGCGGGGTTGCAGCGCAGCCGCACCTCGATGTTCTCGAATGTGTGCTCGGAACGGTTCGTCAGGCGCAACGTACGCACGATGGGCACCGCGTTCTGAATCGAGGCGTAGCCCAGCGTGGGGTCAGCTTCGATGTCGATGGCGATGGCGTCGATGGCATCCCGCGCGCCAGACGCCGTGGCATGCACCAGGTCAGCATGCACCACGTCGATCAGCAACGCGCCGGTTTGCGCCGCGCCGGTTTGCAACGCGCCGGTCTGGGCCGCGCCCTCCTGGATCGCCGGGGGTTCCAGGTCTTGTCGCTTATCCATCGATATCTCTCGGTTCGTTCCGCGCGGGCCGATGCCGGCAGCGAAAATCTGCAATGCCGGATTTTAAGACGCGACGGCGCCTCTGCCCTCGGGAAACAGCAAGTTTTGCGTATCGGTTTGAATATCGATGGCATGAGGCCCGAGCACCCCATGCCTGCCCCATGCCAGCCCCATGCGCGCCCCCGCCGCCTGGCTATTGCGCCGGCGGATACGCCGGGTCGGTCAGGCAGGCCTGCACCCATTCTGCATCGTCCGACGCATCGATCTCGCCGTCCAGCTTGGGCAGCGGCGTGTCGGCATACACGTACTGGGGCGCCTCGGGATGCCGGTTCCAGTTCGCCTTGGTGTCCGCGACGGTCGCGCAGGCTTCGTCGGCGCTATTGAACGAGCACGACGCGATGACGCGCGGTTTGCCGTCAACCACGTTGGCGACGTAGCGCTTGGTGTAGACGGCGCCCGACGCCCAGGATTCGTCCACCGTGCACACGCGGTCGTTGTTCTGGTAATGACGAATCGCAAAGCACTCGTAGTCGACATAATCGTGCGGCAGCACGTCGCAAGTCGTCCAATAGCCGGCGAACGCGCCGCCCGTGAATTGCGATTGAAACTTCTGCTGCTGAACCGCCCTGCTGATGATCGTGGGCGTGGTGGCGCCCTTGCCGGTTTCCTTGAACTGCGCGCTGCGGTTCTCGATCAGCTCGCGCGCAATCTCGCCGGCGGTCTTGTCATCGGGCACGGTGTCCGGGTCGCCCAGCAAGCGGTCCAGCGCACGATCGCGCGCGGCCAGCCACCGCTTCTGGCTTGCGACCAGCATCGCGCGGATGCTGTCGTCGGGCGCCTGCTTCAAGATCGCCTGGTAAGCGCGATTCAAGTTCGCATCGGCCGCGACGGTGGCCTTGTCGGCGCAGATCAGCTTTTCGACGGCGGTAGCCGCCTTGGCGCAATTGATGGCCATCGCCGGTGCGGACAGCGCGAACACGCCGGCCAGAAAAACGCCCTTCACCGCGTTCAGTGTGAAACGTGCCAATGTCATTGCGTCTTCTCTCTTTGCGTAAGCCGGCGGGGCCAGCGTGGCGCCGGACACCCGGCGTGCCATTCTGCATGAAATCAACTTACAGAATAGAAACAGAGTTCAACGTTCTGAAACGTGCACCCGCGCTATCCTGCGCCGGCTTCCTCAACCCCTAACACGCTTCCCTTACCCATGCGCATCCGATTCGCCTCGCTACTGTTGACCCCCCTGTTGGCCTGCGCGTCATATGTGCCGCAAGCATGGGCAGACACGACGGTGCCGTCGCTGGACAAGGCGCGCGGCGCCATCCAGACGGAAGATGCCCGCCGGATGTACGACAGCCAGATGAGCGGCGCGCCCCAACCGGACGGGTTGGGCGTTGCGCTGCCCGACGGCTTCACGCGTGAATTCCTGGTGCAGCAACTGGCCCCGGGCCAGGATCCCAAGCGGCTGCTGGTCGCCGGCGCAAAGCCGTGGGGGCAGCGCCCGGGCACGTTTGTCGCAATGGTCTGCCTGGCGTCCACGCCCGAACGCGCGGCGCAGCTGATCAAATACGGTGGCGGCGAATGCGCCGACCTGTCCAGCGACGACGACAAGAACGGCGTCTGGTTTGGCGTGTTCGGCACGACGCCGGGCGCCACCCCCACGCTGCTGGCGCGCACCAACGGCCCGGTCAAGACGCCCACCGACTGGCGCGATACCGATATCGACCTGCCCCAGGACGTGGCATCGGAAGACGCCAACGCGCCGTTGCTATCGGTGCCCACCGAATGGAAACGCTTCGATCTGGCCGCCTACAAGATCGCCCCCGGCGCCGTGGCCTTCGGCGTGCGCGCCGGATGGAGCGAAGGCTATTCAGGCGGCGGCGCCAACTTCGAGGCCCTGTACCTGTTTCACATCGACGGCCCCACGCTGCGCGTGGTGTTCGCGCAGCCCATGTCCTTCTTCAAGTCCATCGCGGGCGACTGGCATCCCGACGGCACGCGCGATCACGACATGTCCGACGCCAGCAACCTCCTGATTGTGCTGCCCGAGAAAACCGACGGCTACTTTGACCTGCAACTGCGCCAACAAGGCGGCAAGTGGCGCAAGACGTTGAAGTGGTCGGCGGCCGAGCGGGCGTATCGGTGATGCTTAATGGATCGTGCGCGCCCCTTTGCGCGCGCGCTTGATCTCGTACATGCGCGCATCGGCCAGGCGAACCGCCGCTTCGGCATCCAGGCCGCGCGGGTCCACGGCCACCACGCCCACGCTGGCTCCTTCGTAGGACACCACGGCATCGCCTAGCTGGTAGCGCCCTGCCGTGGCCGCCGTGGCGCGTTCTTCCAGCGACCGCGCGGCTTCCATGGCGTCACCCCGTTGCGCGGCGGCGCCCGCCGTGGCGTCCATGCGATCCAGCTCGGGGCCTGGCCCCACCAGCACGAATTCGTCGCCACCGATGCGGCCCAGCATGTCGGACGTGCGCAAGGCGGCGGCGACGCGGCGTGCGATCTCCTGCAAGAACACATCCCCTTGCTGATGGCCGTACGTATCGTTGATGCCCTTGAAACCATCCAGGTCGATCACGCCCACCAACACGCTGCCGCCTTCGCGCAGCGCACGCTGCTCCAGGCGTTCCAGCTCTTCGTACAGGGCACGGCGATTCGGCAGGCCCGTCAGCGGGTCCGTCATCGCGTAGGACATCAGCTGGACGTTGGCCGAGTGCAGTTGTTCCATCAACATTTCGCGTTGCAGGAAGTTGGCGATCACGTTCGAGAACAGCTTCAACACGGACTCGGCCGGCGGTGCCAACTGCAATTGGCGCGCGCTGGCGGCGCACAACGTGCCCAACAACTGGCCTTCGTCGGTACGCACAGGCGCGCTGACGTAGGTCTGGATGCCCAGCTGGCGCGCGGCTTCGGAATCCGGCCAGCAATTGGCGACGTCGCTGGTGCACATGCGCCCGTCTTCCAGGGCGCGCTTGCACAGCGTGTCCGACCATGGCACGGACAAGCCTTCGGGAATCTGCAAATCGCCCACGTTGCGGGCGTAGCGCACATGCTGCAAATCGGCCTTCAGATCGATCTCGGTCAGGTACGTGGATTCCAATCCCGTCACGCTGCCCAACATGTCCAGCAAGGGGCGGGTCAGTTGCTCGACCGTTTTGGCTTGGGGCAAGGATCTGGACAGCCCGGCAAGTATCGGATCCATACGGCATCTCTCCTTCAAGCGCGCTTGCTGCCGCGCGGCAGCGCTGCCGGCCCAAAGAAGTCGGGCCGGACAAACGACCATTATGCACTTGTCGACAATTTGCGCCGCCCCATGAAAAAGCCCGCGCTTCCTGTGTCGGAAGTGCGGGCTTGCATGGCGTTTTTGATCAGGCGACCGGCGCCTGCATCACGTCACGTCACGTCACGTCAGGGCATTCAGCCAACCACGCGGAAACGCTCGGCATCGTCCATGAAAGGCTTGTCGCCAAAACCGTTTTCGTTGGAGCCGAACGGCATTTGCGCGCGCAGCTTCCACGAGGCCGGCACGTTCCATTCACGCGCGACCACGCCGTCGATCAGCGGGTTGTAATGCTGCAAGCTGGCGCCGACGTTGGCGTTGGCCAGGGCTGCCCAGGTGGACAATTGAGCCATGCCGCCCGACTGCTCGGACCACACCGGGAAGTTGTCGGCATACAGCGCGAATTTTTCCTGCAAGCTGCGCACCACGTCCTGGTCTTCGAAGAACAGCACGGTGCCCACGCCGGCAGCGAAGCTCTTGAGCTTGGCTTCGGTCTTGTCGAAACCTTCGGCCGGCGCAACCTTGCGCACTTCTTCGATGGCCAGGTCCCACAGCTTCACGCTTTCATCACCAAACAGGATGACGGCGCGCGAGCTTTGCGAGTTGAACGACGAAGGGCTGTGCTTGATGGCTTCCTGGATCAGGCTGGCCAGTTCTTCTTTGGAGGCCGACACATTACGGCCCAGCGAATACTGCGTACGGCGCTTCTTGAGTGCCTCGAGATAAGCGTTGCTCATGGGACTTGACCTTTCGACTGGTAGATAGGGGGTGGTATGGGAACGAATTCTAACGGTCGAACCGTGACACGCGCACTAGCAGCACGGCCAAAACGGCTGGTTTTGGACGGAACAAACTGTTCTATTCGTGGAACGAGCCGGGTTGATAGTGCTGTTTGACGGCATCCGCGGCGCTGACGGTCCGCAGCATCCAATCCCGCAATGCGCATACCCGGCGGTCGGACGCGCTGGCCGCCGGATACACCAAGTGATAGGCGAATTCCGGCGCCACCCGAACCCCAACATCGAATAGCCGGACCAGGCGGCCGGCTTGCACATCGCGTTCGACCAGCTCCCATTCCACCAAGCCCACCGCCGCGCCATCCATCACGGCTTGCACCACGTGGCTGGATTCCGCGAAGGCGACGCTACGGCTATCGTCGAAGCCATCAACGCCCGCCGCCGCCATCCACATCGGCCAGTTCGGCCAGACAATGCCGCCGGGCCGGCAGTCTACGTGGCACAGCGTGTGGTTGAACAAGTCCTGCGGGCGACCCAATGGGCGGCCAGATTGCAACAGCGCCGGACTGCACACGGGAACGACGACGGTATGAAACAGCCGATGGGACACCGCACCGGGGTAATCGCCCGCGCCGAATCGGATGGCCGCGTCCACATCGTCAGCGGCAAAGTCGCGCACGGCATCGCTGATGTCGAACGTCAATGCCAAGCCGGGGTGTTCGGCCTGAAACTGGGGCAGGCGCGGCAACAGCCAGTGCGTGGCAAAGCGCGCGCCCACTGACAGCCGCAGTTGGGCATCGCCCCGCGTCAGCCGTCGCGCCTTGGACACCGCCTGCTGCAACGTGTGCAACGCGTCGGCAGCGGCGTCGAACAGCACCGTGCCGGCAGGCGTCAATTGAATGCTGCGGCTGGTGCGCGTGAATAGCACCACGCCCAGTTGTTCTTCGATCTCTTTGATTTGATAGCTGACGGCTGCTGGCGTCAGCCCAAGTTCGTCGGCAGCGCGCGTGAAGTTCAGGTGACGCGCTGCCGCTTCCAGGGTACGCAGAGCACGGGTGCCGGGCAGCAGGCGATTCATGATTTTCAAGCCAAATTTGATAATGGCGTGAAAATAACTCGTTTCCCCCGGTAATGGCAATGCAGGATAGTGGCGAAACTTGATGATCAGCCCGGATATCCCTCATGCCCGCTTTGGAAAGTTTTCCCTATGTCACGCAGCGCAACGGCCTGCCCGCCACCGCCGCCGACCTGGCCCCGCTGGCGTTTGCCGGCTACGCCCACTTCACCGCGATGCAGGTACGCGGCGGTCGGGTCCGGGGCCTGGACCTGCACCTGGCACGTTTGCGCGCGGCCTCGCTGACGATGTTCGGGCCGGCGTTGCCCGATACCGCCATCGTGGATGCGCTGCGTTCGGCCATCCGCGCCAGCCCCGAGGATTTATCCCTGGTCGCCACCGTCTATTCCCCAGCCGGCGAATTCACCGTTGCCCAGGGCGATACCCCGCTGGACATCCTGGTACGGACCGGGCCGCCTTCAAATGGCCCGGCCGGGCCCCTGTCGTTGGCGGCGATGCAGCACGAGCGGATGCTGCCGGCCGTGAAGCATGTGGGCGAAGTCGCCAAGACGTATCTGTTGCGGCAGGCGGCCCGGCAAGGCGCCGACGACGCAGCCTTCGTCGACCGGCAGGGTCGTTTGAGCGAGGCGTCCATCTGGAACCTTGCGTTCTGGGATGGGCAGGCCGTAGTGTGGCCCGATGCCCAGATGCTGACCGGCACGACGATGGGTATCGTGCAGCGGCAGCTGCGCGACAGGCAGATACCGCAGCGGGTGCAGCCCGTGAGGTTGGCCGACCTGCCGGCCATGGCGGGGGCCGCCGTGATGAACTCCTGGACGCCGGGGGTCGCGGTGAGGCGTATCGGCGACACCGCGATGCCGGACGCGCCCGCGTTCATGGCATTGCTGCACGACGCCTATCAGGCCGAAGCGTTGATGGCGCCGTGATGGCTTGCGGCCACGCAACGGGATGCCCGCAACGGGATGCCGGCAACGTGGACGCCGGCAAACGGGAGGGCCGGCAACGATCAGTCGGCGCGGAAACCCGTGGCCTTCACCACATCGCTCCAGCGCTTGGATTCGCTGGTCAACAACGCTTGCAGCGTCTGGCGGTCGGATCCCACCACCACGAAGCCGGCCTCGGCCAGGCTGCGTACGGCAGCGGGCTGGCGCAGCGCAGCGGCGCTGTCTTTTTGAAGGCGGTCCAGTACCGCATCCGGCGTGCCGGCGGGCGCGAACAGCGCGAACCACGCGCCGAAGTTCACGGCGGGCAGGCTGCGTTCGGCAAAGGTCGGCACCGCCGACAGCGCGGGCGAGCGCTGCGCGCCGGTGATGGCCAAGGCACGCAGCTTGCCGCCCTGCACTTGCGGCACGGCCAGCGCCGTTGTCACGAACGCGGCCTGCACCGCGCCGGACACCAGGCCGGACACCGCGTCGCCCGTTGAGCGGTAGTGGATGGCCTCGATCTTCATGCCCGCTTCGCGCGCAAACAATTCGGCGCCAAAGTGGCCCGGCGTACCCGCTCCGAAGGTGGCGAAGTTGATACGATCGGACGCCTTCTTCGCGCCGTCGATAAACGCCGTCAGGTCCTGATACGGGGAATCGGCCGGCACGACCAGCACGAAGTCGGCGCGCACCACTTCAGAGATCGGCGCAAAATCGCGCGGCGGATCGTAATTCAAGTTGCGGTAGGTGGCGGGCGAGATGCTGATGGAGCCGACTTCGCCCAGCAGAATCGTCTGGCCATCGGCCGGACTGCGCGCCACGGTCTGCGCGGCGATCTGCCCGCCCGCGCCCACCTTGTTTTCCACGACCACGCTTTGGCCTAGCAACGGCCCCATGTGTTGCGACAGCGTGCGCGCCACGATGTCGGGCCCGGTGCCGGGCGGAAACCCCACGTTCAGCCGCACCGGCCCATTGGGAAATTGCGCCATCGCGGCAAGCGGCACGCACAGCAGGAAGCCGCCCAACAGGCGGCGCAGCATTGAAGTCATGGTTGTCTCCGAGTCGTTTTTATCGTCATGCCACGGCGGATGCCGCGGGTTCAGCAAATGCGGTAGAAGCGCAGTTCGACCCGGTCGGGATAGCGTGCGCCCGTGCCGATGAACAGGCTTTCGTTCATCCAGCCCAGTGCGGGCGCCGCCGTTTCAAAGCGCGGATAGCTGCGGAAATAAATCCTGGCGGGGTCCACGGGTTCGCCGCGCACCAAACGGGCGATGTCGTCCGCGTGCCCGGTGCGTATGCCGGTGTTCTCGACGTAGACGCGATCGCCCTCGGGCGTTTCGATGACGTAGCGCGCGTGAATGTCGGTGTACGTGGCCGAGCGGATCACCTGAAAATCGGCGCCGCCCGGCAGCACCTTGCCTGTCAGGCGTGGGCCTCGCGCGGTGCCGCCCGTAATCGGGATGACGCGGCGGCGGCCTTGCGGCGTGTCGCCCACTTCCTGCGGTGCGCCAACCTGGACGATAACGGTGGTGACGTGTTCGAGCCGGGGGGCTTCCGGGTCGCTCAATGCATCGATGGCGCTCATGGCGTGGCTTCCCGGCTTTTCTTCAAGGCGGCGGGATCGAATCCCGCCAGTTGTTTGTAGCGCAGCGATACGGCCGCCAATTCCTCGTGCGCCATCACATCGTGGATGTCGGTGAAACCTTGCGGCGCGCGTTCTTCGGCCATCTGCATGACCTGTTCGGGGCCGTTCAAGCGGTTGCGCAGCACGATGCCGGCTGTGCGCGGCAGGCGCTCGGCCTCATATTCCAACAATGCGATTTCCGGCGTGCGCACGCGACCGCCGGCCGCCTGCGCCAGCCAATCCGACAGACAGCGCGCGTCCAGAATGGCTTGCGCCGATCCGTTCGAACCAATGGGGTACATGGGATGCGCGGCGTCGCCCAACAGCGTCACGCGCCCCCGCGTCCAGCGCGGCAGCGGGTCGCGGTCCACCAAGGGAAATTCGTAGATGGCTTCTGCGCCGTCGATGATCGCGGGAATGTCGATCCAGTCCCAGCGCCAGTTGGCGAACCTGTCCGCGAACACCGACTTGTCCACCTGTCGGTTCCAGTCGGTGGCCGGCAGTTCGGCGCCCGGCACGGAAAGTTCGGCAATCCAGTTGATCAGCGAGCGCCCTTCGCGGCGCAGCGGTTCAGAGATCGGGTAGCAGACGAACTTCTGGTCCTGATGACCGGCCATGAACATGCTGCGCCCGTCCAGGTAGGGCGGGGCCTCGGTGACCGCGCGCCACAGCATGCGGCCAGAGAAGCGGGGTTCGTCGCCCACCGGATGCAGTTGGCGGCGCAACGCGGAATGGATGCCGTCGGCGCCCACCAGGATATCGCCGCGCACGCGGTGCAACGATCCGTCCGCGCGCCGCCGGAACACTGCCGTGGCGCCGTCCGCGTCCTGCTCGGCGGATTCCAGCACCATGCCCGTCACAATGGCATCGTTGCCCAAACGGTCTCGCACCGCCTGCGCCAGCAGCATCTGGAATTCGCCCCGGTGCACCGAGAATTGCGGCAGCGGATAACCCGCTTGAACGCCACGCGGCTCGCGCCAGATGGGCTGGCCGAACTTGTTGTAGTAGTGCAGCTGCGACGTTTCGATGGCGCGCTCGGCCAGCGCGGGCATCAGGCCCAGCTGTTCCAGCTCGCTGACCGCGTGCGGCAGCAGGTTGATGCCCACGCCCAGCGGTCTCAGTTCCTGGGCGCTTTCATATACGCGGCATTCGATGCCGCGCCGATGCAGCATCAGCGCGAGCGTCAGCCCGCCGATGCCGGCGCCGGCGATGACGATTTGCATGTTTACTCCTGGTCTTATTTGTTATGCAACATAACAAAATTGCCGCCGATTCCGCACCGGGGATTTCCCGTAATCCGGTAGCGCGGCGCGCATGACTGCATTAGTGTTGAGCCCCCTGACACCAGGACCCTGCCCCGCGCCACCGCCATGTCACGAGCCGCATCCCAACGCCCCCGCCGCCCCGGCGCGCGAGGCGAGCAGTTTCAGCCCCACGTCCCCGGCGTCCAGTACGGCGCACTGGACGGTCTGGTCGGCTACGCCATCCGACGCGCGCAGATCGTTATCTATGAGGACTTCCTGGCCGCGTTGGCGCCGTGGGACATCACGCCCCAGCGGTTTTCGGCGCTGACATTGATTGCGGCGAATACTCACCTGAAACTAACGGACCTGGCTCGCATCCAGGGCATTGCGCGGTCGGGCGCCGTGCAGATCGTGAACCAGTTGCAGGCGCTGGGCTATGTGGAACGGCAGGACGCCGAGCACGATAAGCGGGCCTATTCCCTGGCAGCCACCGACGCCGGCCGCGCCGTGCTGGCCGACATTACAGAGGCCGTGCAGGCGCATGACGCGCGGATCAGCCAGGAACTGGGTGCGGCGGAAAAGCGGCAGCTGATTGAATTGCTGGGCAAGCTGGGGGCTTAGGCCCGGGCGGCTATTGCCCAAACGAGCGCCGGCGCAGCCCCCCACAAGGGCGGCATGGCCGCTGCGAGCGCGCCCGTGGTGCTACGATCCACCGACCCGTTTACACGTGAAGGAACCCATGCCGACCCCCATGCGCCAGCAAGACCCATTCATGCCAACGCCGGAAGCCATGCAGCGCCGCCTGGAGCTTGAGAACGTGCACAATGCGCGCGACCTCGGCGGGCTGGCCGGGATCGACGGCCGGCGCGTGCGGCGGGGCAAACTGTTTCGCAGCGGCAACCCGGGCCGCGCCAGCGCCGCCGACCTGGAACGGCTGGGCGCGCTGGGTTTGGAAGCCGTCATCGACTTTCGCGCTGAACCGGAAAAGGCCCACGACGAGGCGCACTTCGGCCAGCGCTTTCACTGGATTGCATCGCCCGTGCTGGACGGCAATATGGCCATGGCGTCCCTGCTGCCGCGCCTGCGCGACGCCAGCCCGGCATTCGCGACGACCATGATGGTCGAGATCTACCGAGAATTTCCGTCGCGCTACCAGGCCGCGTTTGGCGGTTTCATGAACACGGCGATGACGGGCAAGACCCTGCTCTTTCATTGCACGGCGGGCAAGGACCGCACCGGCTTCGCATCGCTGTTGCTGCTATCGGCGCTGGGCGTGGCGCAGGACGATATCCTGTCGAATTATCTGGAATCGAATCACTGCAACGCCCGGTTCTTTGAGGACATCCTGGCAAAGTCCGGCGCCAGCGGCATCAAGGACGACGTGATGATGCCGCTGCTGGAAGTGGCGCCCGCGTACCTGGACGCGTCGGTGCAAGCCATCAAGCAGGAATACGGCAGCATGGACCGGTATCTGAAAGACGCGCTGAAGATAGACGCCGACGTCTTGCGCAATCATTACCTGGAAGCCTGAATCTTGCCGCGCGGGCGGGGTTCAGTGGCTTCGGCGGGTTCAGCTACTTCAGCTACTTCAGTTGCTTCAGTTGCCCGAGCTGCGGCGCAGCCGATCGGAAGACTGCTTGTTCAAGCGCTTTGCCTCTTCTTCGGCGTAGTCTTCTTCGCCGGGGTCGTATGAGCCTTCGTGCATGCAGCTGCTGCGATACCACTGGCACTCGCTGCTGCGGGAGTCTCCCAAGCCAACCATGGAACATCCTGTACCCATCGCGATTAGCGAAGCTGCCGCACCGCAACGGATCAACTGTTGAATCGACATAAGCTTGCCCTACCGTTGAATCTACAACGCCCTTTATAACAGTGCCGCATCACTGTTTTGGCGTGCATGGGCGTGCGCATTACATCCCCTAACTGAAACCCTAGGATCGAAACCATGCTGAAGGACCGCGCATTTCTGGCCTGGCTTGCCGTCTTTGCCGTGGTGGCCGGCACACTGATTGCGTTGCTGTGGCCACGGACGTCGGCGCCTGTATCGATTGGGGGTGGCGGCTATGACCTGTCGGATTGGGTGTACACGCTGTCGCTGCTGGCGTTCACGGGATTGTGGTCGACGGTGGCGACGCTGATCGGGCTAAGCCGAAACAACGCGCATGCCGCGAAGCGGGCGTATCGATTGGCGGCGGTCGGGCTCGCGACGTTCGTGGTGGCGGTGGTGGCGTTTGGCGGGAACTTGCATTGAGGGATCAATGGTCATGTGTCCAAGGCCAAAGGCAAACGCAAACGCAAACGCACACTCAAAGCAAAAAGCCCGCTGAAACGTAGCGTTTCAGCGGGCTTTTTTGCGAGGAATTCTTGGTGCCGACGGCGAGACTCGAACTCGCACAGCTTTCGCCACTACCCCCTCAAGATAGCGTGTCTACCAATTTCACCACGTCGGCATTCACCAGATTTCTGTAACCCTACCGATAGGCAAGGCCAGAAAGTCGAGCATTCTAGCATGGATTTAGTAGAACCCGGAATGGAGCAGATTTCGGCCTCCGGTCCCAACGGCGCAAAATAAAAAAGCCGGCGCGCACGCCGGCTTTTTTCAACCTTGCCCGATCTTACTTGGCGGGCGTTTCAGCCGGCTTGGTGGCCGGAGCGGCCGGGGCAGCGGGCACCGAAGCGTCGGGCTTGGCCGGCGCGGCAGGCGCCGCCGGAACCGAAGCGGCACCCGGAACCGAAGAACCACCGGCTGCGGGAGCAGCGGGGGCTGCGCCCGGCACTTGCGGCACGGAGCGGTCGGCCGGGAAGCTTTGCATCACGCCGGAGTCAACGGCCGGGCCGCTGGTGCCCTTGTGGCTGACGTAGGCCAGGCCGGCGGTGGACGCAAAGAAGACCACGGCGGCCCACTTCGTGGCGCGCGACAGGAAGTTGGCAGCGCCAGTGGCACCGAACAGGCTGCCGGACGAGCCGCTACCGAAAGCGGACCCCATGTCGGCACCCTTGCCCTGCTGCAGCAGGACCAGGACGATGATAGCCAGCGCCGAAAGTACTTGGACGGCCAGCAAAAGTTTAAGCATCAAGGGCATTACAGACTCCGGAACGGAAACTTAGATGGCGGCAATACGCAAAAATTCTTCAGCCACTAGCGACGCGCCGCCGACCAGGGCCCCGTCGATATCAGTCATGGCGAACAAACTGGCGGCGTTGGCAGCTTTGACGCTACCGCCGTATAAAACTTGTACTTGCGCCGCGCCCAGCGTGCGCAGGGCGGCGCGGATGGCGCCGTGAACTTCCTGCGCTTGCTCCGGGCTGGCGGTGCGGCCGGTGCCGATGGCCCAGACGGGCTCATAGGCCAGGACCATGCGCGCCACCGATTCGGCGCCCAGGGCCAGCACGGGCTTCAACTGGCGCTCGATGACGGCCAGCGTGTTGCCCGCTTCGCGATCCGCCAGCGATTCACCGACGCAGACCACCGGGGTCAGGCCTGCGGCCAGCGCGGCTTGCGCCTTGGCGGCAACGATTTCGTCGGTTTCACCGTGCAGCACGCGGCGCTCGGAGTGGCCGGCCAATGCCCAGCGGCAACCGAATTCTTTCAGCATTGCACCGGACACTTCACCGGTGTAGGCGCCCTTCTCGTGCGCGCTGACGTCTTGCGCGCCCCACGACACGCTGCTTCCGGTCAGGGCCGAGCCGGCTTGCGCCAGATAGGGAAACGGAACACAGATGCCGATCTCGCAGTGGCTCGCGGCATCCGCGGCGCGCAGCTCGGTCAGCAACGCGGCGTTCTCGGCCAGGTTGCCGTGCATCTTCCAGTTGCCCAGCACAAGGCGGGCGCGATTGTCGACTGAAGTCATGGCAGGTGTCAGAGTGGGGGTGAGCCCCGGGCAATGATGCAACCGCCCACGGGCCTGCCTGGAAAAAATTCCAGGCGAAACCCAAGATTGTATCCTGTTGCGCGGCGATACGCCGATCGCCGCGCGATTCTTACATTGTCAGGATGATTTTGCCGATGTTTTCACCGCCTTCCATCATGGCGTGCGCCTTGGAGGCCTCGGCCAGCGGGAAGGTGGCGTGAACGATGGGCTTGATGGCCCCTTTTTCCAGCAAGGGCCAAGCCTGTTCGCGCAGGGCGCGGGCGATGGCGCCCTTGAAGGCGACGGGACGGGGACGCAGGGTGGAGCCAGTGATGGTCAGGCGGCGGCGCATGACTTGCGAGGTGTCCACGTCGGCGCGCGAACCGCCCAGTTGCGCAATGATGACGATGCGGCCGTCATCGGCCAGGCACTGCATGTCGCGGGCGATGTAGTCGCCGGCCACCATGTCCAGGATGACGTCCACGCCGCGCCCATCGGTCGCGTCCATGACTTCCTTCACGAAATCCTGGGTTTTGTAGTTGATGCCTTTTTCAGCACCCAGTGCCTCGACGGCACGGGCGCGGTCGTCGCTGCCGACCGTGGCGAACACGCGGTTGCCCATGGCGCGCGCCAACTGGATCGCCGTGGTGCCGATGCCGCTGGCGCCGCCGTGCACCAGCAGGATCTCGCCTTCGGACAGGCGACCGCGATCGAACACGTTGCTCCAGACCGTGAAATAGGTCTCGGGCAAACCGGCCGCTTCGACGTCTGACAAGCCCTTGGGAATGGGCAGGCATTGCGCCACGGGCGCCACGCAATATTCGGCGTAACCACCGCCGGCCACCAGGGCGCAGACCTTGTCGCCGATGGCAAAACCGCTGTCGGCAACGTCACCGCTTACGATCTCACCGGCCACTTCCAGGCCCGGCAGGTCGGACACGCCACGCGGCGGGGCATAGTTGCCCTTGCGCTGGAAAACGTCGGGGCGATTGATGCCCGCGGCGCTGACTTTGATCAGGACTTCACCCGCGCCGGGTTCGGGCGTGGGGCGTTCTACGGGGACCAGGACCTCGGGGCCGCCGGGGCGGGAGATTTCTACAGCGTGCATCGCGTGCCTCCTTTGCAGCAAATAGATTATTATTGCGCCCTTTACGGCATCTCGCGGGATCGTTCGGACAGAATGTTTGCCTGACGGCCGAATCCCCAAACCGTAACGCCGCGACCCGACGCGCGGCGCGGCATCACCCCGGAAGCGTGGCAGAGTGGTCGATTGCACCGGTCTTGAAAACCGGCAACGGGCAACCGTTCGTGAGTTCGAATCTCACCGCTTCCGCCAGACCCTCGACAGCAGCCCACGCGCCTTTGCGGCGCGGCTGCGTTCCCCTACCTGCGTTGCAGACCGACCCGAAATACGGCCTTCGCCCCGGCGCCCGCGAGCTATATCGGCAGGTGCCACGCAAAGACACCGGCTTCCCGTCGCGTCACGGGGCATCCTCTCCCGACATGTAGCGCGTGCACAGTTCCCTGAGCCGCAATAGCGCGGGTGGCAGTGTTTTGCCTTCCAGAGTCACAAACACAAACTGGGACGACAACTCCAATGCCGGTCGGATATCCAAGTGCACCAACTCGCCATGGGCGATTCCAGGCTGCGCCACGCGCAGCACGCCAAAGAACACCGTATCGCTGGTTCGGACCAAATCGACCAGCGGGTGGATGTCGTTCGATTGGTACTGGATCGCTTCGATGAAATGCGCTGTTGGGCCGAAATAGGCATTCAGTCGGTGCATCACCTCGTCGCTCATGGCTCGGCCGCTGGCGGCTACGCCGAAACGACGCAAGGCCTGAAAATCGAGATCGGTCCGGCCGGCCAGTGGATGCCCGGTCCGAACCACGAAGCCCAGCGGCGTGCGGGGAAAGAACATCAGATGCAGATCCGCGTCGGCCGGGATGTGATTGCGGTGAACCACCAGCGCGTCGACCGCCCCCTCGCGCAGCTCTTGCACCTGCATCTCGGGTGCACCGCCGCTTAGCAGCAGCTTGATTGCCGGATAGCGCTCCTTCATCTCGCGCAGCAGCGGCACCGAAAGAATCGCGGTGGGCGTGGGGCCGAGGCCCAGCCGCAGCGTGCCGCCCGCGTAGTCGGCCAACAGGCTGGCGCTGCGACGCAGCTCGGACAGTTCGACCCGGATGCGCCGCGCACGCACGATGGCCAACTCGCCCAGCGCTGTCAGCGTTTTCTCTTTGTCGCGTTCAAGCAAGCGGCCGCCCAGCGTTTCTTCAAGCGCCTGGATACTGCGGCTGAGGGCGGGCTGTGTCAGGTGCAGTTTGACGGCTGCACGGCTGAAAGATCGAGTCTCCACCAACACAAGAAAGTGTTCCAGCTGCTGCAAGTTCATGCGGACCCCGTGGTTTTATTACTTCTTAATTATGCTTTGATGATTAATTATGCATTGGACGTAATGAATCGGGACTTCCAGAATGCGGGTTCACCATCCGAATTCAACTGGAGCAACAGGCCATGGCCCTCGGTTCGCGCTTTCCGCAGTCGGCTTCTCCCCGTTTTCAACGCCTGATAGGCCTGGCCGCAGCCGGCACGCTGGCCATGGCTTGCGCCGCGCCAGCTAGCGCCGCCGACTGGCCGGCCCGCCCGGTCTCGGTATTTGTTCCCGTGGCTGCCGGCGGCGCGGCCGACGCGCTGGCGCGTGCCTGGGCCGCCTACGCCGGCAAAGAGATCGGCGGCACCGTGGTGGTGGAAAACAAGCCCGGCGCCAATGGCAGCATCGCGGCCGCCTATGTGGCCAAGCAGCCGGCCGACGGCTATGCGCTGCTGTTCGGCAGCACGTCCAACATGTCGGTAAACCCATTCACCTACTCGCAGTTGGCCTACAACCCCACGCGCGACTTCGATCCGGTCACGAAGATCGCCGGCACCTCACAAGTGCTGGTGGCCAATCCCGCCACCGGCATCCGGTCGGTGGATGACCTGGTGAAGAAGGCCAAGGCCAGCCCCGGTCATCTGAACTACGGCTCGGCCGGTATCGGCAATTCCACACACCTGAACGTGGCATTTCTGGCCGAGCACTTCAAGATCGAGATGTCGCACGTACCGTACAAGGGCGCAGCGCCGGCAATGATGGATTTGATCGGCGGACAAATCGACCTGACCGCGGACGCGCTTACCGGCGCGGTGCCGCAGGTCAAGACCGGCAAGGCGGTACCGCTGGTGATCTTCGGCGCAGACCGCGTCGCGCAGCTTCCCGATGTGCCCACGATTGCGGAGGTCGGCGTGCAGGGCTTTCCCGGCGACGCCTGGTACGGCTTGATGGCGCCCAAGGGCACGCCCCCCGAGATCGTGACTCGGCTTACCGAGGCCACGCGCAAGTTCTGGGCTGATCCGGCGGTGCGCAAGCAAATGGCCGACATCTACATGACGCCGCCCAAGGAGCTTGGACCCGCCTCGGTGGCGGAGTCGATGAAAACCGAGGCCGATGTGTGGGGCCCGATCGTGAAACGCCTGGGCGTGCGCAACGACTGATTTGTGCCGGGCCGCGCGCCCGGCTTTTTATTGAGGTATCCATGAACGCTATCCCCTCCCCGCGGTTGGCCGAGGCCGTTGAACACCTGCCGCGCGGTGAAGACTTCCTGCTGTGGCCGCCCTGCCTGCAGTCGTATGGCTATCGCATCGTCGATCGCCTGTTCGCCACCCGCGCCATCCGCCGTGGTTCGCAGCCACGCCCCTTGCCGCGCGCTCCCGAAATCGACGTGCGCTTCACGCAGGGCGATGAACAGCTGGGTGTGGCCGATCTGATGGACCGCAACAACGTTGCCGGCCTGATCGCGATCCATCGCGGCCACATTGTTCTGGAACGCTATGGCCTGGGTTTCCAGGCGCATGAGCGCTGGTCGACCATGTCCACGGTCAAGTCCATGACGGCCATGCTGACGGGCGCGGCCTTGCACGACGGCTCGATTGCGAGCCTGGACGACCCGGTGACGGCCTATGTACCGGCACTGGCCGGCTGCGCCTACGATGCCGTGACGGTGCGCCACCTGCTGACAATGTCATCAGGTATCGCCTGGGAAGAAAACTACACCGACAAGTCCTCGGATGTGAATCGCTATAGCAAATCGCTGGCCGACAAGGTGCCGGGTGGCGTGCTGGGCTTGCTGCGCGCCTGCCATCGCGCCCACGACGCCGGCCGGGTATGGCACTACAACACCGGGGATACGTATCTGCTGGGCGCGGTACTCAGCGCCGCCACCGGCGGGACGCTGGCCGACTATATGTCACGGCGAATCTGGCAGCCGTGCGGCATGGAATTCGACGGGTTCTACACGCTGGAATCTGACGATGGGCAGGAGATCGGAGGCAGCCGCGCGGGCATGACGCTACGCGACATCGGCCGCTTCGCACAGTTCGTGCTGGACGATGGCGTGGCGGGCGGCGAGCGCATCCTGCCCGAAGGCTGGGTCGCACGGTCCGGCACCCCGACATTCCAGATCCCGGCCGACCAGCACACCGCGCATCGAGAGGCGCTGGGCCTCGCGGCGTACGGCTACAGCTGGTGGCTGCGCGAGGACGGCGCGATGATGGCCATGGGCCATTCCGGTCAGCGCATCTTCATCGATACGCGCGCACAGCTGGCGGTGGTGCAGCTTGCCGCCTATCCCGAGCCGCGCTACGCGAGCCCCAACGAGCCAGACCGCGATGCAGCACTGAACGCTTTCATTGTTGCCCTGCGCGAGGCCACGGGCGCATAACCATGGGCCGGCGCCGGGCGATGATCCGCGCCCGGCATCGCAACGGAACCTTGCGACACCGCGGAGCGCTGCGCCCCACCTCTGTTTCAGTGGCGGCTGTTCGCACACGCGGTGATCCGGGTTTTCCCTAGCGCAAGACTTGAGTATCATCCGCGCTCCGGTCGTTGTTGTACGGCCCCAGGCGCCTCCAGGATCTCAGTTTCCATGCAATGCCCTCGCTGCAATTGGCAGAACCCCGCCTCGAATACGCAATGCTTCAGTTGCCAGGCGCCGCTGCCTGTCCCGGCTTCGTCGGCCGCCCAACCCGCCGGCGCATTCGCCACGGGCAAGAAAAAAACAAAACCCGCCAAGGCCTCCGCGCCTAAAGCCGCCGCCCGTTCTGCCCCCGCCGGACAAGGCAACGCGCTGGTGTTCCCCAGCATCTGGCCACGGCTGGGTGCAAGCGCAATAGACGCCGTGGTGATGGCGGTGGGAATGACCGTCTTGATCCTGGCGTCCCAGCTGACCTACGAGGGCTTGACCGGTGACAAGGCGCCCTTCTGGATTGCCTTGATCGCCGGATTGATCGGCTGGTTCCTGCCCGCCATCATGGACGCGTGGGGCAACGGGTCGCCGGGCAAGCGCGCGGTAAAACTGCGCGTGGTCAATCGCAAAGGCAAGGCGCCGGGCCTGGTGCGGTCGATGTGGCGGCACACGTTGAAGTACACGGTGAACATGCTGCTGCCGGGCCTGTTTCACCACTTGCAGCAAATGATCTTTGGCGAACGCGCCATGCACAACGCCTTGGCCGGCACGCACGTGATCACACGCGATGCGAACCCGCACGCGATGCAGGCGGCCGTGGCGCGCGCCCCGTCCGTCACCGGCGCGGGCAAGTTCCTGTTTTTTGTTTTCGGCACCCTGGTCCTGGTGGTGGTGGGCATCGTCATTGGCGTGAACGCCACCGGCGATCGCAACAGCGACAACCCGCTGCATGCGGATATCAACCGCTACGACCTGGTGTCCGACCCGGTGCGCCGCCTGGCGGAAAACCACTATCGGCGCACGCAGAAGTTTCCGGCCAGCCTGGACGACCTGGGCATCAGCCAGCAGTCCATGCAAGACAGCGGCTTTTCCAAGGTGGAGATGAACCCGGTCAACGGCGTATTGCGCTTCACCATTGCCGGCACGCCCAGCACCGACGGCACGCCCAGCCTGGCGGGCAAGCATCTGGTCTACGTGCCGGAACTGCGCGCCGAACGCAAAGGTGGAGGCGTGCGCCGGTGGCAATGCGGCAGCGACGACATCCCCGCCAGCGACCGTACCTACAGTTGCCGCCACGACGCCAGCGCCTTCTCGCGCTAGGCCACCCGGCCATTCTCAGCACCCGCCAAGCAACCGACGTAACGACGGAACCCACGCATGTCCGCCTTGATCGAAGCCATCCACCGCGCCGAAGACGGCAGCGACCTGCCAAAAATGCTGTCGCTGTGCGACCAGGCCGTGCGCGAACAGCCGGCATCGGCCACCGCGTGGGCCTTGCGTGCCCGCTGCCACGCGCAACGCAAAGCCTATGTCCAGCGTGACGCCGACCTGGCGCGCGCGCTGGCGCTGGACCCGCAATGCAGCGACGCCATCGCCGTGCAGGCGGTGGTGCAATACGACGACGGCGACAAGCAGCAGGCGTGGCACGGATTACGCGATGCCCGCCAACGGGCGCCTTCGCACTTTGGCCTGCTGATGGCCGAAGGCTACCTGCTGATCAACGACCGTCGCCTGGAAGACGCCATCGCCAGCTGGACCCGCGCCTCTCAAGTGCGTTCGGCCGCCGCCGCGCCGCACTGCTATATCGGATCAAACCTGCACAACGCCGGTCGCTATACCGAGGCCCTGCCCTACCACCAGCGTGCCGTCGCGCTGGCGCCCAACAACGGCGGCTTTTTGTACGACGCCGGCAACAACTACCGGCGCCTGGGCGACCTGCAAAACGCCATCGCCATGTTCGACCGCGCCCGCGCCATCCTGGGCGAACAAAACGCCATCCAGCACAACCGCGCGTCCTGCCTGCAAGCCATGGAACGCCACGCCGACGCCATCGAGGAATGGACCAGCCTGCTGCGACGCGAGCCCGACTGGGACTGGCCGCTGGAAGGCAAGGCGCGGTCGCTGCACCGGCTGGGTCGCGCGGACGAAGCCGTGCCCTTGTGGCGCCATCTGGATGCTCTGTCCGACACCGGCTGGGAGGGCCGCAAGGAGCAAGCGCGCGAATACGTGCGCAGCCGCGAACCGAAACTTGCCGAAGAAGCGCTGATCGGCCTGGACCCGCTTGACAGCGGCGACGCGCAGCTGCTGTTCGTGGCGGGCAACGCCCAGCGCGACCAGCGCAATTGGGAAGCCGCGCTGGCGTACTACCTGAAAGGCTATGAGCTCGCCCCCAGCGACGACTTCCTGCCCGGCAACGCGGCCGACATGCTGAACTACCTGGAACGCTACGACGAAGCGCTGCCGCTGGCCGAGGTGGCCATTTCGCTGGACCCGGACTGGCTGAAATGGCGTCGCGTCCGCATCGAAGCGCTGACGCATTTGAACCGCGCCGACGAGGCCGTGGCCTACGCCGACACCGCCCTGGAACGTTGGCCCGACAGCGGCCCGCTGCACGCCGAACGCATCAACGCGCTGATCGCCGCCAAGCGCAATGACGAAGGGCTGGCCGCTTGCGACCGCCTGCTGGCGCTGGACCCCGACTACCGCAGCTGGGCGCTGTTCGCGCGCGGCCGGATCTACGGCCAGATGAAGCGCCACGCGGAATCGGCCGTGGCCTACCGCCAGGCCTCCTCGTCCTACCAGCAAAACGGCAAGCCGTATTTTCAGGAGCTGTCGATGAAGAACGCGCTGGAAGCGGAAGCGGCCGCCGCCAAACCCGCCGGCTTTCTGGGACGGCTGTTCGGCCGCAAGTAGCCGGAACGCGCGCGGCGGGATGTTATAGTCACGCCCGCTGCCGACCCTTGCAAAGGGCCGCGCATCGCCCGAGTGGTGAAATTGGTAGACACAAGGGACTTGAAAAAATTTGAGCCCTTTGGAGGAAACTTCAAAGGTGTAGCCCGTCAAACTCGGCGAATGCCCTGGACTTGTTCCGAGCCAACGCCGAGCCAAGCCCCGATTGAAAAATCGGGGAAGGTGTAGAGAGCAGACGGCGGGCACCTAAGGCCGCAAGGCTATGGTGAAGGCGTGCTCCAGACCACGAACAGCGCACCCGCGCTGGCGGCGAAAGCCGAAGTGGTAAGAAAATCCCTCGACCGCAAGGTCGTACCGGTTCGATTCCGGTCTCGGGCACCACTTTTGCGATCGAAAGGCATCGGCCTTTCGGGTCGCCTGTCTTGCGCCTGCCCTGCGCTTTCCCCTGCTTTCCCTTTCTTCCTGTCGTCTTGAACGCCCCCGCCGCCCGCCCCCCTTTCATCGTCCTGGACGCCTGCGTCCTGATGTCCGGCATCTTGCGGCGACTGCTGTTGCGCCTGGCCGAGGCTGGCGTATTCACGCCCGTCTGGACCGAACGCATCGGCGAGGAATGGCGCCGCAACGCGTCGCGCATCTGGGATATTCCGCCCGAGGTGCTGGCCGAGTTCTGGGCCGAGATGAACGCGCGCTTTCCCGACGCCAACGAAGCCGACACCCAGGTGTATGAGGCCTCGTTGCGCTACAGCGACCCCAAGGACTTCCACGTGATTGCCGCCGGCCTGGCGCGCCGCGCGCGTTGTGGCTGGCAGCAGCCGCCCGTGGTGCAGGTGCTGACCTGGAACCTGAAGGATTTCAACCGGTCGGAATTGCGGCGCCAGGGGCTGGATGTGTACAACCCTGATCGCATGCTGGTGCAATGGTGGCAGGCGGACGCGAGCGCCATGCGCGCGGCCATTGCGCAGATTCCCGACGACTACGTTGCGCTGGGCCGCGAGCCCGAACCGCTGGCCACGACGCTGCATCGCGAACGCTTGTATGGCTTGAAGAGCCTGGTGGCGCGCGACGCGGGGTGAAAAGGCGGGGCGGCTTCTGAAACGACTGCTGAGGCGCCTGCTAAGACGCCTGCTAAGACGCCTGCAGGGGCCGCCTTGCAGGGCGACAAGAGGGCAAAAAAAGGGCCTGGCCAGCTTGCGCCGCACCAGGCCCGGAGCCAAGCTTGTTCCCCGTGGTCAGTCGACCTCGACGAACGTTTCCTCGCGCTTCTTTCGCAGCGCCGGCAGCATCACCAGCACCAGCAAAATGGCGGCCAGCGCCAGCAATGTGGCGGACAGCGGACGCGTGACGAAGGTGCTGAATTCACCTCGCGACAGCAGCAGCGCCCGGCGGAAGTTCTCTTCCATCATCGGACCCAGCACCAGCCCCAACAATAGCGGCGCGCCTTCGCAGCCCAGCTTGCTCCAGACATACCCGATGACGCCGAAGATGGCGAACATGAAGATGTCGAACACGTTGTAGTTCAGCGAATACACGCCGATCGTGCAGAACACCAGGATTGCCGGGAACAGCATGCGGTAGGGAACGCGCAACAGCTTCACCCAGATGCCGATCAACGGCAGGTTCAGGATGACAAGCATCAGGTTGCCGATCCACATGGACGCAATCAGGCCCCAGAACAGCTCGGGGTGGCTCGTCATCACTTGCGGGCCGGGCTGGATGTTGTGGATGGTCATCGCGCCCACCATCAAGGCCATGACCGCGTTGCCCGGAATACCCAACGTCAGCAGCGGGATGAACGAGGTTTGCGCGCCCGCGTTGTTAGCGGATTCCGGACCTGCCAAGCCGGCCGGATGCCCCTTGCCGAAACGCTCGGGCTGTTTCGACAGCTTCTTCTCAAGCGTGTACGAGGCAAACGCCGACAAGACAGAACCGCCGCCCGGCAAGATGCCCAGTGCGGAACCCAGGGCAGTGCCCCGGACGATGGCGGGCGCGGCTTCGCGGAACTCTTGCCGGCTGGGATACAGCGAACCCACCTTGTCGGTGATCTCGACCCGATTCTCTTTCTGCTCCAGGTTGGCCATGATCTCGGACAGCCCGAACACGCCCATCGCGACGATCGCGAAGTCGATACCGTCCTGCAATTCCGGGATGCTGAAATCGTAGCGGGCGACGCCCGAATTGACATCGGTGCCGACCATGCCCAGCAGCAAGCCCAACAGGATCATGCAAATCGCCTTGGGCAGCGACCCTGACGCCAGCACCACCGCGCCGATAAGACCCAGGGCCATCAAGGAAAAGTACTCGGCGGGTCCGAACGCAAACGCCACTTCCGCCAGCGGCGGCGCGAAGGCCGCGATCAACACCGTGGCGACGCTACCCGCGAAGAAGGACCCGATGGCAGCAAGCGACAAGGCCGCGCCGGCCCGTCCGTTGCGCGCCATCTGGTGACCATCCAGCACCGTCACCACGGCGGATGTTTCGCCCGGCAGGTTCACCAGAATGGCCGTCGTCGAGCCGCCATACTGGGTGCCGTAGTAAATGCCCGCCAGCATGATGAGGCCGGCCGTGGGCGGCAACACATACGTGATGGGAAGCAGCATCGCGATGGTGGGCACCGGACCCAGGCCCGGCAATACGCCCACCAACGTGCCCAACAGGCAGCCCAGGAATGCGTAGCTGAGGTTTTCCGGCGTGAACGCCACGGAGAAACCCAGCATCAGGTTTTGCAGTAGTTCCATTGCCGTCTCCTAGTTGGCGAATGCGCTGGGCCACAGGGGAAATATCAAGCCCAGGCCGCGGATGAACGCAAGGTAGGAGAACGCCACGAGGAACAGGCCGTTGGCAACGGCGACTTTCCAATTGAATTCGTGGCTGGCAAGGCTGCTGATGAGCACCAGCAGAAAAACTGAAAGGTAAAGCCCCAGGTGCGAAAGCGCGAAACCGTACAACACCACCGACCCGACCACCAGGAAAAGAATGCGGAAGTCGTAGCGGCTGATGGTGGTCGTCTGGGCGTTCTTGGCCAGCGCGCTGATCAGCACGACCGCGCCCATCAGCGCCAGGACGATGCCCAGCCAGAAAGGGAAATATCCCGGTCCCATACGTGCCGCGCTTCCCATGGAATATTCGGTGGCCTGCGCGGAAAAGGCCCCTCCCAAAGCAATGAACATGGCTCCGGACCAAAAGTCCTGTCTGTTTCTAATCAAGCTGCGGTCTCCCTTGTCTGACGCGCCGAACCATCACTGAAAACAACGGCGCGTGCTTATCTCAACGCCTTGCGGCACCGTCGCGAACGACAGGCAGAAAAGCGAAGTGGGAGATCCTAAATCGCCTGCCGACATATCGAACATCCGTAAGAACCATGACTTTTTTGGGGATATCCCTGAGTCAAATAGTGGACAATTTTCACCTGTCTGGCCGTGATGGCGGCTTACAAACACCCTTCACTTTGCTTTCAACGCAGGCACTGCGGGGATGTTGGCCAAGGACGAAAAAGTTCCAGGGGTGACGTGAAAAAATTTTCGCAGTGGCTGCGCCGCGCAACTTTTTTTGCAACAACGTCCGACTTCAAGCGTGCGCGCGAAAACAAGAACGCCCGCAAGTTGCGGGCGTCCGTGGGGTTGATTCGGTGTCGGGTGAAGGCGGCCTCAAGCCGGTGCCGCCGCCCTGGTCAGTGGTCGTGGTTGCTGGCCGCGAAGCCCGCGGCGTTCAGTACGTCGATGACTTCCAGGATGTGGTCCGGGCCACGGGTCTGCAAGACAAAATCCACTTCGACATTGCGCACCGGCAATGACGTGAAAGCGCGTTGGTGATGCACTTCGGTGATATTCGCCTGCGCGTCGGCAATGAGTTTGGTGGCATGCGCCAGCGCACCCGGCAGGTCGCGCAAGTCCACGCGGATACGGGCAAGGCGGCCGGCGCGCACCATGCCGCGTTCGATCAGCTCGCCCAGCATCAGCGGGTCAATGTTGCCGCCCGTCAGCACCAGGCCGATGCGCTTGCCCTTGTAGCGGTCGCTGCCCGCTTCCTGCGCGCGCAGCAGGGCCGCCAGGCCCGCCGCGCCGGCGCCTTCGACCACGGTCTTTTCAATTTCCAGCAGCACGACGATGGCGTGCTCGATGTCGCTTTCGCTGACCAGTTCAATGTGATCGACCAGCTTGGCGACGATGGGCTGCGTCAGCGCGCCGGGCGACTTCACGGCGATGCCTTCCGCAATGGTGTATTGCCCCTGCGGCATGTCCACGCCCTTGACCGCCGCGTACATCGACGGAAAGCGCTCGGTCTGCACGCCCACGATCTCGATGTCCGGCTTCAAGGCCTTGGCTGCCGTGGCCACGCCTGAAATCAGCCCGCCGCCGCCGATGGCGATGACCATCATGTCCAGCCGCGGCTGGTCTTCCAGCATTTCCAGCGCCACGGTGCCCTGCCCCGAAATGACGGCTTCGTCGTCGTAGGGGTGGATCATGATCAGCCCGCGCGCCTGCGCCAGCTCGTAGCCGTGCGCCTTCGCATCGTCGAACGTATCGCCCGCCAACACCACCTCGGCGCCAAAGCGGCGCGTGTTGGCCACCTTGACGGTGGGCGTGAAGCGCGGCATCACGATCACGGCCGGTACGCCCATGCGCTGCGCATGGTAGGCCACGCCTTGCGCATGGTTGCCGGCGGACACCGCGATAACCCCCTTGGCGCGCTCCTCGTCCGACAAGCTGAGCATGCGGTTCAACGCGCCGCGTTCCTTGAACGATGCCGTGAATTGCAGGTTCTCGAACTTCAGCCAGATCTCGGCGCCGAAGATGTCGGACAGCGTGCGGGACAAGGTAAACGGGGTCTTCAAGACCTGGCCGCGCAAGTGTTCGCGGGCGGTCTGGATGGAAGCGATATCGATCACGATGGGTGGGTCCTGTTAACGCACAGGCAGAAAATTGAACAGCAAGAGGCCTTGCGCATAGTTGATCCCGATGCGGCGGGAATTCTCGCCAAGCAGGTTGGCGATCAGGTCCAGCCTGCCGATGATGGCGCCGAACTCGCGTTCGAAGCTCAGGTTCGTGGCATTGGGAGACATTTCATTGGCCAGCAAAAGCAGCTCGCCCTGATTGTTGCGGCGCGAGGCCAGCAGCCAGGCGGCAGCCTCGACGTTCCGTGCGGCATTGTAGACCCGCTGGCCGTCCAGCGCGTCGGTGGCATACAGGCGGGTCTTGCCGTTGTGTGCGGCGATGATGGTGTCGGCCATGCCGTAGATGAACGCACCGACGCGGTCGCCGGAGTAGTTCGGGTCCAGCGACACGGCCAGGATCTGGATGTCTCGCAGGCCGGCCAGGTCGCTGGGCGGGATGCGCACTTCGATGGCGTGTTTGACCCGGTTCACGGCGGCTTTTTGATCGGCCACGCCGGTCTTGCGCCATTCGCGCGGATTGCGCCGGTAGAGCTTGTCCAGCAGCGAATACAGGCTGGTGAGGTTGTCGCGCACTTCCAGCGTGACGGTGCGGTTGAAATCCGTCTGGCCGAATTGGTCGGCCGACATGGCTTCGCTGTTGGGGCCGCGCTGCCCCGGCCCCGGACTGCTCATGCAGCCGGTCAGCATTGCGGCGAACAGCGCGCCACACAGCACCGCGCCCGCGGCGGCAGGCCATCTGGTCATGCTTGGATCATCCGATTCCCCCTTTTCTCGCGCACGACTTTACAGCAAGGTCGGCGAAGTTGGGGGACGACAGCGGGGTGAAGTCGCAAGAAGATGAATCAGCGCGTCAGTGGCGGTTTGTGGCGCCGCAATAAAAAACGGCGCCTTGCGGCGCCGTTCTTGTTCAATCAGCCTGCCAGCTTATTCAGCTTGCGGTTCCGATTGGGCGGCTGCATCGGGAGCGGCAGCGGGTTGCTGCGCTTCGATACCGCCGATTGCCTTGATGGACAGGCGCAGACGGCCCTTGTCATCGGCCTCGATGACCTTGACGCGGACTTGCTGGCCGACCTTCAGCACATCGTTGATGTTGGCGATGCGGTAGTTGGCGATTTCCGAGATGTGCAGCAGGCCGTCACGGCCCGGCAGCACTTGCACGATGGCGCCGAAGTCCAGCAGACGCAGGACCGAACCTTCGTACATCTGGCCCACTTCGACATCGGCCGTCAGTTCGACGATGCGGCGCTGGGCTTCTTTGGCCTGCGCTTCGTCGACGCTGGCGATCACGATCGTGCCGTCGTCGGAGATGTCGATCTGCGTGCCGGTTTCTTCGGTCAGCGCGCGGATGGTGGCGCCGCCCTTGCCGATCACGTCGCGGATCTTCTCGGGGTTGATCTTGATGGTCAGCATGCGCGGGGCAAAAGCCGAGAGCTCGCCGCGCGAACCGTCCAGCGCTTCCTTCATCTTGGTCAGGATGTGCAGGCGGCCTTCGCGGGCTTGCGCCAGCGCCACTTGCATGATTTCCTTCGTGATGCCCTGGATCTTGATGTCCATCTGCAGTGCGGTGACGCCGTTTTCGGTGCCCGCAACCTTGAAGTCCATGTCGCCCAGGTGATCTTCGTCACCCAGAATGTCGGTCAGCACGGCAAACTTGCCGCCGTCCAGGATCAGGCCCATGGCCACACCGGCCACGTGATCCTTGACCGGCACGCCGGCGTCCATCATGGCCAGCGAGCCGCCGCAGACCGAAGCCATCGACGACGAGCCGTTGGACTCGGTGATTTCCGACACGATGCGAATCGTGTATTGGAAGTCTTCCGGAGCCGGCAGCAGCGGGATCAGCGAACGCTTGGCGAGACGGCCGTGACCGATTTCGCGGCGCTTGGGCACACCGATGCGGCCCGTTTCGCCGGTGGCGAACGGAGGCATGTTGTAGTGCATCATGAAGCGGTCGCGGTATTCACCCATGAGCGCGTCGATGATCTGTTCGTCTTGCTTGGTGCCCAGCGTGGCCACGACCAGCGCTTGCGTTTCACCACGGGTGAACAGCGCGCTGCCGTGTGCGCGGGGCAGCACGCCCAGACGCACGCTGATGGGGCGAACGGTGCGGGTGTCGCGACCGTCGATACGCGGTTCGCCGTTCAGGATCTGACCGCGAACGATGGCCGATTCCAGCGAGAACATGATGTTGTCGACGGTGACGGCGTCAGGCGCGGGCTCGCCCTTTTCAGCAGCGGCGGCAGCCAGCTTGGCCGACACGTCGGCCGACACTTCGCGCAGCTTGGCCGTACGGGCCTGCTTTTCGCGGATCTGGTAGGCGGCGTTCAAGCCTTCCTGGGCAGCCGCGGTCACGGCGGCGATCAGGGCTTCGTCCTTGGCGGGCGCTTGCCAGTCCCACTCGGGCTTGCCGGCGTCCTTCACCAATTCGTGAATGGCGTTGATGACGGCCTGCATTTGCTCGTGGCCGAACACCACACCGCCCAGCATGATTTCTTCGGACAGCTGTTGGGCTTCCGATTCCACCATCAGCACGGCGTTTTCCGTACCGGCAACCACCAGGTCCAGCTTCGAGGACTTCAGCTGCGTGGCGGTCGGGTTCAGTGCGTATTGGCCGTCGATGTAGCCCACGCGAGCGGCGCCGATCGGGCCGTTGAACGGGATGCCCGAAATGGCCAGAGCGGCCGAGGCGCCGATCATGGCGGCGATGTCGGGATCAATCTCGGGATTGACCGACAGCGTGTGGATGACCACCTGGACTTCGTTGTAGAAGTCTTCGGGGAACAGCGGACGCAGCGGACGATCGATCAGGCGCGAGGTCAGCGTTTCCTTTTCGGACGGCTTGCCTTCGCGCTTGAAGAACCCACCCGGAATACGGCCGGCGGCGTAGGTCTTTTCGATGTAGTCGACGGTCAGCGGGAAAAACGTTTGACCCGGCTTGGCCTTCTTGGAAGCTACGACAGTAGCCAGGACAACGGTGTCCTCGATCGACACCACAACGGCGCCGGAGGCCTGGCGAGCGATCTCGCCAGTTTCCAGGACGACCGTGTGCTGGCCGTACTGGAACGATTTTGTCACTTTGTTGAACATGACGATTATTCCTTACAAATGAAAAACCGTGGCCGCTGCGACAATACGTCGCACCGACCACGGTTGCGTCATGGGGAGCCAGCCCCGTCGATCACTTGCGCAGACCGAGTTTTTCGATCAGAGCGCGGTACGAATCGGGATTGCGGCCCTTGAGATAGTCGAGCAGCTTGCGGCGACGGCTGACCATACGCAGCAGACCGCGGCGCGAGTGATGGTCCTTCATGTGTTCTTTGAAGTGACCGGTCAGTTCGTTGATACGGGCGGTGAGCAGAGCCACCTGAACTTCGGGGGAGCCGGTATCGCCTTGAGCGCGTTGGAACTGCGCAACGATATCGGATTTCTTGATGTCAGCTACAGACATTGATGACCTCTTCGGACATGCGACAGGGCCGAGGTGCCCTGACGTGGTTGGGAAAAATTTGCGTAAGACCCGGCGATAAGCGTTTTTGCTTTCTCACTGCTGCTTCAATAGCTGCAAAGTGGCCGCTTTCGGCTACCGTGCAGCCGGACTGCCGGCGCAAAGCATCTTGCAAAATCAATCAATACGTTTGATAAAGCTCGGTGATTATAGCTGAAACGCTAGAATTACCCCAGAGACGGTTTCGCCTGTTCGGCAGAGGCCGGCAAGCGCCCACGGCGCCTAGAGGAGCAATAGATGTCTAAATATTACAGAACAGCCCGCATCACCCTCGCCTCCCTGGCCCTGACCGGCCTGGCCGCCTGCGCGAACCTGGCCCAGGTGCCGCCCGGCACGCCTTACGCCGATGTGTTGACCCAGTTTGGCAAGCCCAACTACACCTGCCCGCAAGCGGGCGGCGGGCAACGCGTCATCTGGACCCAGCAGCCGATGGGGCAATTTGCCTGGGGCACCAACGTGGGCACCGATGGGCGCGTGGGTCCTGTCGTGCCTTTGCTGACGGACGCGCACTTCAAGGTGCTGGAAGTCGGCGATTGGGGGCCGGACCGGGTGCGCTGTGAATTTGGCCCGCCCGCCCGCATCGAAGAGGCGGGGCTGGGCGAAAAGCGCGAAGTCGTGTGGTCGTATCGCTACAAGGAAAACGGCGTCTGGAATTCGCTGATGTACGTCTACATGAGCCGCGACGGCAGCAAGCTGACGCACTTCCATCCTGGCCCGGACCCGATGTATGACGATGAAAGGTTCATGTGGCGCTAAGGTGTCCGGGCAATAATCGCCCGACGCCAAACGTCAAAGATGAAATACAAAACCCGCCGACTGGCGGGTTTTGTGTGAGCGGTAAGTAATACCGACAGCGGTCAGGACGATGACTGCCCGCGACGCTCTTGCGTCAGGCGGCGCGCCTTGTTCCAGCGCCACGCCCACATGACCCAGCCCGAAAGACCATACAGCACGAACAGGCCGAACAGCACCACCGGGGGATCGCTGGACACGAACACGAACACGGCCACCACCAGCAAGATGCCCCAGAACGGCACGCTGCGGCCCAGCGCAAAGCTCTTGCCGCTGAAGAACGGCGCGTTCGAAACCATGGTGATGCCGGCGTACATGGTTAGCGTAAAGGCCACCCAGGCCATCAGGCTGTCATGGATCGGCAGCTTGTTATCGACAGCCAGCCAGACGAAGCCGGCAACCAAGGCGGCGGCCGCCGGGCTGGGCAAGCCTTGGAAATAGCGTTTGTCGACGACGGCGATATTGGTATTGAAGCGTGCCAGGCGCAGCGCGGCGCCGGCGACATAGACGAAGGCGGCAAGCCAACCCCAGCGGCCCAGGTCGTTCAAGATCCATTCGTACATGACCAGCGCGGGCGCAACGCCGAATGACGTCATATCCGACAGCGAATCATATTGCTCGCCGAAGGCAGACTGCGTATTGGTCAACCGGGCGACGCGGCCATCCATGCCATCAAGCACCATCGCCACGAAAATGGCGATGGCGGCGACTTCGAAGCGATCATTCATGGCCTGCACGACGGCATAGAACCCCGCGAACAGCGCCGCGGTGGTGAATGCGTTGGGCAGCAAGTAGATGCTTCGGTGGCGGTTCTCGGAATCGCGCATGGAAAAATTGGGCATAGTCTCAATAACTTACAACGGACTGTGAAAGGTTAACTCATATGGCCCCGCTTGCGGGACAGAGCAAGAGCCGTGCCTGACGAAAAGGCCATAAAAAAACGGCACGCCCTTGCGAGCATGCCGTCTTTGAGGACGGGGCGCGGGGCCAGCCCCGCACCGGACGTCGATCAGTTCTTGGACTTGTCCACCAGCTTGTTCGCGGCGATCCAGGGCATCATGGCGCGCAGCTTGCCGCCCACTTGCTCGATCTGCGATTCCGCGTTGATGCGGCGGCGCGAGGTCAGCGTCGGGGCGCCGGCGGTGTTTTCCAGGATGAACTTCTTGGCGTATTCGCCGGTCTGGATGTCCGTCAGGCACTGGCGCATGGCCTTGCGGGTTTCGTCGGTGACGATCTTCGGACCCGTTTCGTATTCGCCGAATTCAGCGTTATTCGAAATCGAGTAGTTCATGTTGGCGATACCGCCTTCATAGATCAGGTCGACGATCAGCTTCAGTTCGTGCAGGCATTCGAAGTACGCCATTTCGGGCGCGTAGCCGGCTTCCACCAGCGTGTCGAAACCGGCCTTGATCAGTTCGACGGTACCGCCGCACAGCACGGCTTGTTCGCCGAACAGGTCGGTTTCGGTTTCTTCGCGGAAGTTGGTTTCGATGATGCCGGCACGGCCGCCGCCGTTGGCGCTGGCGTACGACAGGGCCACGTCACGCGCGGCGCCCGACTTGTCCTGGTACACGGCCACCAGGTGGGGCACGCCGCCACCTTGCTTGTACGTGTTGCGCACCGTGTGGCCCGGGGCCTTCGGGGCGATCATGATGACGTCGATGTCTTCGCGCGGCACGACCTGGCCGTAGTGGACGTTGAAGCCGTGGGCGAAAGCCAGGGCGGCGCCGGCCTTGATGTTGCCGTGCACTTCCTTGTTGTAGACCGAGGCGATGTTCTCGTCGGGCAGCAACATCATGACGATGTCGGCGGCCTTCACGGCATCAGCCACTTCCTTGACTTCCAGGCCGGCGTTGGCGGCCTTGTTCCACGAAGCGCCGTCCTTGCGCAGGCCGACGATGACCTTCACGCCCGATTCATGCAGGTTCTGCGCGTGCGCATGGCCTTGCGAACCGTAGCCGATGATGGCAACGGTCTTGCCTTTGATGAGGGACAGATCGCAGTCTTTGTCGTAGAAAACTTTCATGGTTGTGCTCCAGATTCCAGTATTTTGGATATTCGATTAATTCAGATGTAGGGTGTGGCGTGGCCTGGAAGGCCGGTCAAATCTTCAAAATCCGTTCACCGCGTCCGATGCCGGACACGCCGGTGCGTACGGTTTCAAGGATGGCACTGCGGTCCAGGGCTTCCAGGAAGGCCTGTACTTTTTCCTGCACCCCGGTCAATTCGATGGTGTAGGACTTGTCGGTCACGTCGATGATGCGGCCGCGGAAAATGTCCGCCATGCGCTTCATCTCTTCGCGTTCCTTGCCAACGGCGCGCACCTTCACCAGCATCAGCTCGCGCTCGATGTGGGCGCCTTCGGTCAGGTCCACCACTTTAACGACATCCACCAGGCGGTTCAGGTGCTTGGTGATCTGTTCGATGACTTCATCGGAACCGGTCGTCACGATCGTCATGCGCGACAGCGTGGAATCCTCGGTGGGCGCCACGGTCAGGGTTTCGATGTTGTAGCCCCGCGCGGAAAACAGCCCCACCACGCGCGACAGCGCGCCGGGTTCGTTTTCGAGGAGGACGGAAATCACGTGCTTCATGGTGGCCTCCTTACAGGTCTTCAGAGCCAAGCAGCATTTCGGTCAGCCCACGGCCGGCCTTGACCATCGGCCACACGTTTTCGGTGCGGTCGGTGATGAAGTCCAGAAAGACCAGGCGTTCCTTGTGCTTGCCAAAGGCTTCGCGCAGCGCGGGTTCGACATCCGCCGGACGCTCGATGCGCAGACCCACGTGGCCATAGGCCTCGGCCACCTTGACGAAGTCGGGCAGCGAATCCATGTAGGACTCGGAATAGCGCGAGCCGTAATCGATCTGCTGCCATTGCCGGACCATGCCCAGGAAACGGTTGTTCAGGCAGACGATCTTGGGCGTCAGGCGGTATTGATGGCAGGTCGACAGTTCCTGGATGTTCATCTGGATCGACGCTTCGCCGGTAATGACGGCAACGTCGTGCCCAGGGTTGGCCATCTGCACGCCCATCGCGTACGGCAGCCCCACACCCATGGTGCCCAGGCCGCCGGAGTTGATCCAGCGGCGCGGCTTGTCGAACTTGTAGTACTGGGCCGCCCACATCTGGTGCTGGCCCACGTCGGACGTGACGAAGGCGTCGCCGCCCGTCACTTCCCACAGCTTTTCCACCACGTACTGCGGCTTGATGACTTCGTCCGAGTTGGCGAACTTCAGGCATTCCTTGCCGCGCCACGTTTCCACCTGCTCCCACCACTTGGTGATGGACGCGGGCTTGTGCTCGGCGGCCGCCACTTCGAATTGGGCGGACAGGTCGGCCAGCACATCCTTGACGTTGCCGACGATCGGGACGTCCACGCGCACGCGCTTGGAGATCGACGACGGATCGATATCGATATGGATGATCTTGCGGGCGTTTTGCGCAAAGTGCTTGGGGTTGCCGATCACGCGGTCATCGAAACGCGCGCCGATGGCCAGCAGCACGTCGCAGTGCTGCATCGCCATATTGGCTTCGTACGTGCCGTGCATGCCGGGCATGCCCACGAACTGGCCGCTGCTGGCCGGGTAGCCGCCCAGGCCCATCAGGGTGCTGGTGCAAGGCGCACCCAGTTGCGACACAAGCTTGTTCAACTCGGGCGCGGCGTTCGACAGGATGACGCCGCCACCCGTGTAGATCATCGGCCGTTCGGCGGCCAGCAGCATCTGCACGGCTTTCTTGATTTGCCCCTGGTGGCCCTTGTTGACGGGCGCGTAGGAACGCATCGAGATCTCGCCCTTGGGCGGCGTGTATTTGCACTGCGCGACGGTGATGTCCTTGGGGATATCGACCAGCACCGGGCCAGGGCGGCCCGTGCGCGCGATATAGAACGCGCGGCGCATGGTTTCGGCCAGGTCCTTGACGTCACGCACCAGGAAGTTGTGCTTGACGCAGGGACGCGTGATGCCGACGGTGTCGCATTCCTGGAACGCATCTTCGCCGATGGCCGCAGTGGGCACTTGCCCGCTGATGATGACCATGGGGATGGAATCCATATAGGCGGTGGCGATGCCGGTGACGGCATTGGTCACGCCCGGGCCGCTGGTCACGAGGCAGACGCCAACCTTTTGCGACGAGCGCGAATAGGCATCGGCGGCGTGCACGGCGGCTTGCTCGTGACGAACCAGGATATGCTGAAATTTGTCTTGCTTGAAGATCGCGTCGTAGATGTAAAGCACTGCGCCGCCGGGATAGCCGAAAACGTGTTCCACGCCCTCATCGGCCAGGCAGCGCACGACGATATCGGCGCCATTCATTTCCATGTTGTATTTCCTTTCAGTACCGGCCCTGCAACCCTGACTGCTGCTCGCCCGGATACGGCGGCAACGGAACCCATACCGGCTACGACAACATGATCCGGCGCTTAGCGGCTCACGGAGCCACGCCACCCGGACACCCTGCCGACCCGGCACACGCTCGACAGAACGCAGTGCAAACGCCCCTGGGGGACGCTGGAGGTCGAAATGGAAGCTTTGGCAACACACGCTTGTGGCGCGGCCAACAGCAAGTATCACTGCGGCGGGATGACTGGGGAGGTGACCCGTTACCATCCGCCTCAACGCACCGGTATCGGATAGGCAGACCGGCGCAAGAGATGGAATTTACCGCGTTGCGTCAAAGGTAGCAAATCGGCGTGAAGCGACCGTTGCACGCGCGATGCAAGGCGAATTGCGGGACAGTCCGGCAACCATCCGACCCCAAAATATATGCCCCCCAGCGGGGCAGCTTTCCCCTTGGGGCGGCCCAGCGGGGAAAGGCCCTAACTCGCGGGCGCATCTATATACTTGCCGCATCGCGAGAATTAGGCCCCGCCCCCATGGATTTGCGCATCGCCAGCATCCGCCGCTTCCTTTACAGCCACTACTTCTTCGGGGGGGTGCGCCAGGGGGTTGGCATGCTGTTGCCCGTGCTGGTGCTGGGTGGGCTGTTCGGCAACTACACCACCGGGCTGGTCGCCACGTTTGGCGCGCAGTGCCTGGCCATCATCGACCAGCCGGGCGGGCCGCAGCGCCATCGCACCAACGAAATGCTGGGCGGCGCGGCGCTGGGTACGCTTACCGTCATCATTACCGGCCTGGCCTCCAGCAACCCCGTCCTGATCTGGTTGGTGGTGATTGCGCAGTGCTTTGTCTATTCGATGTTCACGGTGTTCGGCAAGCGCGGCGGGCTGATCGGCTTTGCCGGCCTGTTGCTGATGACGTTGACCATGCATTCGCCGCTGGAGCCGCACCAAGTGCTGGCGCATGCCGCCGCGACGCTGGGCGGCGCGTTGTTCTACGTGGTCTTCAGCCTGGGCTTTTCGCGCCTGTTCTGGCTGCGCGAAGAACAGCAGGCCATGTCGGTGGCGCTGTTCGCCACCGCTGACTACGTGGCGGCTCGCGCCGCTTTCTACGACGAAACGGCCGACCTGGACGAGGCCTACCGCGCACTGATCCAGCGCCAATCTATCATGACGGAAAAGCACCAGGCCGCGCGCGACATGGTGCTGCGCGCGCTGCCACGCGGCAAGGGGGTGGGCGACCGCCAGCGCGTGATGATCTGGAACATGTTCGTGGACATGCTGCAATTGCTGGACACGCTGGTTGCCACGCATACCGACTACGCGTCGCTGCGCCGCACGCTGGCCGGCAACGACTGCCTGATGTTCATGCGTGACGCGCTGGTCAAGATGTCGCTGGAATTGAATCGCATCGCGCTGGACGTGTCGCGCGGCCGCCCGGTGCAATACCGCAGCAGCGCCAAGGCCGAGCTGCGCGCCATCGAATACGAAATCGAACAGCTCAAACAGCAAGGCTTGGGCGAACGCGAACCCGAGATGCTGGCGCTGATCATCCAGGTGCTGCGCCGCCTGCGCAATTCGGCCCGCATCGTGGACCGCCTGGCCGACCACACGGCGGCATCGCCCGACGCCAAGCCCACCGACGTCTTGCGCATCAACAAGTCGTTGACGCGATTCATCTCGCGGCAGGAATTCCGCATTGGGCTCCTGACCAGCAACTTGCGGCCGGATTCCCCCCATTTTCGCTACGCGCTGCGCGTGACGGCCGCCGCCGCCATTGCCATGACGCTGGCCAGCCGCTGGTTGTCGCCGGAGTTTTCCGCGCACAACTACTGGATCATGCTGACCATTGTCATCATCATGAAGCCCGGCTTCGCGCTGACGCGGCAGCGCAATGGCTGGCGCCTGGGCGGCACCTTGATCGGCTGCATCTGCGCCCTGCTGCTGTTCAACCTGACCGACAGCCCCGAGATCCTGTTCGCCGTGCTGCTGGGCGCCTGCATCATGGGCAACAGCCTGGTGCAGCTGAACTACATGGCCAGCGCCATATTCAACACCCTGTTCGTGGTGCTGGTGTTCCACTTCGTGTCGCCGGGCACGGTGTCGATGTCGGTGATTGGCGAACGCGCCATCGACACGCTGCTGGGTTGCGCGCTGGCGCTGATATGCAGCTACATCCTGCCGTGGTGGGAAGCGCGCTACCTGAAGCCGCTGGCGGCCGCCGCCACGCGCGCCAACCGCGAGTACCTGGTTGCGGGCCTGCGCTACGTGGAAGCCATGCAGGCGCATGGCGCGCCGTCAAACGTGGCCACAGCTACCGCCACGAATGCCGGCACAACCCCTGCATCCCCCGCCGCCAGCCCCACTGCCACATCCGCCGCCGACACGCCCGCCGTCATCGACGCCGACCTGGCCTGGCGGCTGGCGCGCAAGAACGTGCACATTGCGTTCAGCAACTTCGCCGAAGCGTTCTATCGAATGATGAGCGAGCCTAAGTCGCACCAGCAAAGCGTGCCGGAATTGAACAACCTGCTGATCCAGAACCACGTGCTGGCATCACAGATCACGGCGGCGATTCCCATCCTGGCCGCGCTGCCCAAAACGCCCGAGGCGGTGCAGCTTGCCATGAACGGCATGGTCGACCTGCTGGACGAAAAGCGCCCGCAGATCGCCACCACCCTGCCCACGCAGTTCGACACATCCGGAGAGCAGGCGGCGTTGGCCTATCCGCTGAAACAGATGCTGAAGGCCTCGCACATGATTCGCCAGGAGTTGCAGGCGCTGGCTGACCCGACGCACGCACCGCCGCTGGCGGCGGCGGCCTGAAGGCGAAGGTATCGGTAACCCGCAAGACGGGCAAAGCGCGCGAAGACGTGGAACAGTACTCACGTCAACCGCGCGCTTACCGCGTCGACTGATGACGGCGTCGACGGACCCCGCCGTCCACGCATCACCGCATCACCGCATCAATCCGCCAGCTTGCGGCGAAACACCAGCTTGTCGTCCGTCGATGCCGAGGCGTCGTAGGCGTAGCCTTCCAGGTCAAAGCCTTGCAAGCCTTCGGGCTTGGTCACCTTGTGCTGAATCGCGTAGCGCGCCATCAACCCACGCGCCCGCTTGGCGTGAAAGCTGATGATCTTCCAGGCGCCGTTCTTCCAGTCCTGGAACACGCACTGCACCACGCGCGCCTTCAGCGTCTTCAAGTCAACTGACTTGAAATATTCCTCGGACGCCAGGTTCACGATGACCGGCGCCTTCTTGCCTTCCAGGCGCTCGTTCAAATAGTCCGCAATGGTCGAACCCCAGTACTCGTACAGGTTCTTGCCCTTGGGCGTTTCCAGCCGCGTGCCCATTTCCAGGCGATACGGTTGCATCAGATCCAGCGGCCGCAACACGCCGTACAGGCCGCTGAGGATGGCCACGTGCTCTTGCGCCCAGTCCAGCTGCTTGGCCGACAGGCTGGAGGCGTCCAGCCCTTCGTACACATCGCCGTTAAAGGCCAGCACGGCCTGGCGCGAGTTGGTCTGGGTGAAGCTGCGCTTCCAGTGCGCATAGCGCTGCGCGTTCAGTTCCGACAGCGCCGGGCTCAGGCTCATCAGGCCGGCGATGTCTTCGGCGGACTTGGTCTTAAGCACTTTGATCAGGCCGGCGGCCTGATCCACGAACAGCGGCTGGGTGTGCGTCTCGATATGCAAAGGCGAGTCGTAGTCCAGCTTCTTGGCGGGGGAAAGCAAAAACAACATTCGTAGTTCCTTTATCAGCGCGCCGTCCAGCCACCATCGACCGAAACGGACGTGCCCGTAATTTGCGCCGCGGCGTCCGAGGCCAGGAACACGGCGGTGCCGCCCAATTGCTCGGGCGTCACGAATTGCAGCGACGGCTGCTTTTCGCCCAACAGTTCGCGCGCGGCGGCTTCCTGGTCGACGCCATTCTTTTGCGCCAGCGCGGTGATCTGCTTTTCCACCAGGGCGGTGCGCACCCAGCCCGGGCAGATGGAATTGGCGGTGATGCCCTGCCCGGCCGTTTCCAGCGCCGTGACTTTGGTGAAGCCCACCACGCCATGCTTGGCCGCCACATAGGCCGACTTGTTGGCCGACCCGACCAGGCCGTGCGCCGACGCGATATTGATGATGCGGCCAAAGCCCTGCTTCTTCATGTGGGGCAGCGCGGCGGCGGTGCCGTGGAACACGGCGGACAGGTTCAGCGCCAGGATGGCATCCCACTTTTCAGCGGGAAAATCCTCGATCAGCGCGGTGTGCTGGATGCCGGCGTTGTTGACCAGGATGTCGATGCGGCCCAACTGGCGCACCGTGTTCTCGACCAAGCCGCGCACCGCGTCGCCCTTGGACAGGTCGGCGCCGTCGTAGACAACCTTCACGCCATGCTTGTCGGCCAGGCCGGCGCGCACTTTTTCAATCTCGGCGGCCTCGCCAAACCCATTCAGGACGATATCGGCGCCTTGCTGCGCGAAGGCCGTGGCGATACCCAGGCCGATGCCGCTGGTGGAACCGGTGACTAGGGCGACTTTTCCTTTAAGCATGCGCATTCTCCTGGGGTCTGGCGGGGGTGACGGTGGGGTGACCGTGGGGTCGAAAAGCAGAGCGGAGACAAGTGTAGCCGCCCAACAAGACGGCAA
>NZ_LBHW02000042.1:0-52969 GCF_001005835.2 Achromobacter sp. LC458 | reverse complement strand
TCTTGAACGAACTGAATGTCCGGGTCGCCGCCACGCTCGTTGACGAAAGTGCGGAAGCGCTTGAGCTTTTCCGGGCTGCTGACGGTGTTGGCCCATTCGCATTCATAGCGGTCCACCACCAACTGCATTTGCGCTTCCAGCTCGGCGCCCAGGCCCAGGCTGTCGTTCAGCACCACGTCCTTCAGATAGTCCAGCCCCCCTTCCAGCGACTCGCGCCAGACGGATGTGCGTTGCAGCTTGTCGGCGGTGCGGATGTAGAACATCAGCACGCGGTCGATCATGCGGATCAGCGTGGCGTCATCCAGGTCGGTGGCGAACAGTTCGGCGTGGCGTGGGCGCATGCCGCCGTTGCCGCACACGTACAGGTTCCAGCCGTTTTCGGTGGCGATGACGCCGATGTCCTTGCTTTGCGCCTCGGCGCATTCACGGGTGCAGCCGGACACCGCGAACTTCAGCTTGTGCGGCGACCGCAGGCCCTTGTAGCGGTGTTCGATGTCCAGCGCCATGCGCACGCTGTCCTGCACGCCGTAGCGGCACCACGTGCTGCCCACGCAGGACTTCACCGTGCGGGTGGACTTGCCGTAGGCATGGCCGGTTTCAAAGCCGGCGGCGATCAGCTCGCTCCAGATGTCGGGCAGTTCGTGCAGCTGCGCGCCGAACAGGTCGATGCGCTGGCCGCCCGTGATCTTGGTGTACAGCTTGTATTTCTTGGCGACGGCGCCGATGGCGATCAGGCCGTCGGGCGTGATCTCGCCGGCCGGTATGCGCGGCACCACCGAATAGGTGCCGTTCTTTTGCATGTTCGCCATGAAGGTGTCGTTGGTGTCTTGCAGCGGCACCAGGCGCGGTTCCTGAATGGGGCGGTTCCAGCACGACGCCAGAATCGACCCCACGGCGGGCTTGCAGATGTCGCACCCGACGTGGCCCTTGCCATGGCTGGCCAACAGTTCTTCAAACGTTTCGATGCCGCCGACGCGCACGATGGCGTAGAGCTCCTGGCGGGTATAGGCAAAGTGTTCGCACAGGCTTTTGTCGACGGCGACGCCGCGACTGGCCAGTTCGTGTTCCACCACCTGCTTGAGCAGCGCGGCGCAACCGCCGCAGCCCGAGGCCGCCTTGGTGCAGCTTTTTACGCCGGCCAGGTCGGTGCAGCCGCCGTCGATGGCGGCGCTGACGGCGCCTTTGCTGACGTTGTGACAGGAGCAGATCGTGGCGGTGGCGGGCAACGCATCGACGCCCAGCGCGGGCGCGGCGCTGCTGGCGGGCAGGATCAGGCTGGCGGGGTCGGCAGGCGGCGCGATGCCGTTCTGCGCGTATTGCAGCAAGGTGTCGTAGTAGCGGTTGTCGCCCACCAGCACCGCGCCCAACACGCGCTTGCCGTCTGCCGACACGACCAGGCGGCGATAGCTGGCGCCGGCTTCGTCGATGTAGCGGTAGCTGCGCGCGCCGGGCGTCGTGCCATGGGCGTCGCCGATGGAACCGACGTCCACGCCCAGCAGCTTGAGCTTGGTGGACATGTCGGCGCCGGTAAAGGGCTGTTCCGGCACGCCGCACAGCTCGGCGGCGGCGATGCGCGCCATCTGGTAGCCCGGCGCCACCAGGCCGAACACGCTGCCGTTCCAGGCAGCGCATTCGCCAATGGCGTAGATGTTTTCATCGCTGCTGCGGCAATGGTCGTCGATGGCCACGCCGCCGCGTTCGGCCAGCGCCAGCCCGGCGCGGCGTGCCAGCGACACCTGCGGGCGGATGCCGGCCGAAAACACAATCAGATCGGTTTCCAGCGGTGCGCCTTCCGCAAAGCGCATGCGATAGCGGTACTGCGTGCCGGGCTTGATGTCTTGTGTGGCGCGCGACAGGTGCACGCCCACGCCCAGCGCCTCGATGCGCGCCTTGAGCGCGGCGCCGCCTTCCTCGTCCAACTGCACCGGCATCAGGCGCGGCGCGAATTCCACCACGTGCGCTTCCAGGTTCAGCGACTTCAAGGCGTTGGCCGCCTCCAGCCCCAGCAGGCCGCCGCCCACCACGACGCCACGGCGCGCGCCTTGGGCGGCGGCGCGGATCAGGTCCAGGTCGTCGATGCTGCGATACACCAGGCGCGACGCGCCCTCGGCGCCGGCGATGGGCGGCACGAACGGGTAAGAGCCCGTGGCCAGCACCAGCTTGTCGTAGCCGACGCGGCCGTTGGCCGTGACCACTTCGCGCGCCTGGCGGTCGATGTCCAGCACCGGTTCGCCAAGATGCAGGGTCAGGCCGTCGCGGTCATAAAAGGCGGCCTCGCTCATCGACATCGATTCGGCGTCGCGGCCATTCAGGTATTCGGACAGATGCACGCGGTCGTAAGCGCGGCGCGTTTCCTCGCCATAGACGTGGATGCGATAGCGCTCCAGCGCGCCGCGTGCAATCAACTGTTCGACGCAATGGTGGCCCACCATGCCGTTGCCGATGACAACCAAGGTCTGCAAGGAGGCGGGAGTGGCCGTTGCTTTCATGAATTTCCCCAGGCTTGTGGTTTGGGTTTCAAAAGACAAAAAGCGCCCTGGACCTGTCGGTCGGGGCGCCTTTGCCGGTACTGCTTAAATTGTGCCGCGGGCCTGTTGGGGCCTGCATGAACACTTAAGCAAAGACCATGCCAGGTTGGAAAAGGACGGCCGCGCGGGGCGGGATTGCGCGCGGCGTCATAGGGAAAAGGGCGGAAAGCGTGGGGACATCAGGCGACACACGCGGCCTCCAGGCGGGCCGCGCGGTGCGTCAAAGCGGTGCAAGTTGTTGTGCGCCGCGCACTGCTTTGGCGCGGCGCGGCAGGGTTGCCGTCAGGGGTGGGCGCCTTTGCCCGCGCGGAACGCGCCGCGTCGTACCCGCAGGCTGCTACGGACGGTGGTCTTGCTGCCCCTGACCGACTTCGATCGGCGTGACTTGGTCCCCTTGGAGCGGTCGCTGCGTGCCTTGGCGCGAGCGCGTGCCGTGCACGCCGCGGCCAGCGCCAGCAGTTTGTCTTCGTCCAGTTGTTCGGCGTCCACCAGTTGTTCGTCCGCGCCTTTCAAGGCGATCAGCAGTTCGTCCAGCTTCAGGTGCAGCGCCCGGCCGTCCTTGTTCTGACTTTGCTGAATCAAGAACACCATCAGGAACGTGACGATGGTGGTGCCGGTGTTGATGACCAGCTGCCAGGTTTCCGAATAACCGAAGAAGGGGCCGGTGACGGCCCACACGATCACGGCGCACAAGGCAGAGCCGAACGCGATGGGCGAGCCCGCCCAATGCGTGACGCGCGCGGCAAAATGGTCGAAGAATTTTGTGAAGGCATTCGACTTCGGCACGGGTTGCGGCTGCTTGCCTTGCTTGTCGGCCGGCGTGTCGCCCGGCTTGTCGTTTTGCTTATCGCCCGGCTTGTCGCCGTGCTGTTGCGCCGTCTTCTTCGCTTCCACATCGTTCTTCATGAGCATCACCTGCTAATCCTCATCGTCTGATTGCATTGCATCTACAAAGCTACCGTCCCGGCTACTTGGGCCGCGGGTCGTGCAGCCCCGCATCGGGCGCGGTCAATTCACCGGCGCGCAGGCGCGGCAGGCAGTTCGCCACGGCGCGCGCAACGTTGCGCACCTCTTCCTGCACCGCCGTGTCCAGGTCCAGGTCGGCGTGGCTGGTGGCGTAGGGCTTGTAGTAGCCGATGTACCGCTCCAGCCGGGCCATCGACCCGGCATCAATCAGGCCCATCCAGTCCAGCCAATCGCTCAGCGCGCGCCGTTGGCCCTCGATACCGGCCACGTCGCCGTGCACCACTAGGCCGTAAGCCCGGCCCGCCAGGTGTTTCGGATAGGGCCAGCCGTCCAGTTCAATGGCCTTGGCCTTGGCCGCGTCCTTGCCGGACGTGGTGGTCGGGTCCGGGTTGCCGCCGTCGGCGCACACCAGCCGGTCGATCATCAGCTTGAGCGGGCTGGGCGACTGATACCAATAGGTGGGCGCCAGCAGGATCACGCCGTGCGCCGCCACCCACTGCTCGTAGATGTCGTTCATGGCGTCGTTGTCCTGGCCTAGCGAATGGTTGGGATAGCAGCTGCACGGCCAGTGGCAAAGCGGCATGGCGGTGGACACGCAGCCTTTGCACGGATGGATCTGATATTGGTATTCGGACGTGAGCCGGCTTAAGTCCAGCAGGTCGGCCTGGACGTGGGCGGCTTCCAGCTCGGCGCACACGATCTGCGCCAGACGCCACGTTTTGGATACCTCGCCCGGACAGGTGCCGTCGTTGCGCGATGCGCCCACCACGACCAGCACGCGCGACGGCGTATCCGGGCGGCGCTGCTTCTGTGCGGCTTGCGCCAGGCGGTCGTGGGCGTCTTTCCATTCCACCGACAAGTCGTAGTCGGGATCGGCGTAGGCCGCGCCGGCCTTGACGGTGATGGGCGCTTTGCGGCCGCCCTGGTAGGCGTCCCACGCAATGGCTTCCAGCCGGTCCAGCGCGGCTTGTTCGGCCTGGAAGACGGGGTCATAGAAGCGGCGCATGAAGCGCAGCCTGAAGGTGTCGCGCGAAAGTGGTCCGGAATATTGGCCGGTGCGCACATCGGGCTTGGGTGCGGTCATGAAGCTCTGCCTGCGAACAGTGACGCATCGCAAGCAGCAAGCCGCGTGCCCGTCAGTTGCCGCCCGTCATCACCACCATGATCTCGGCTGGCCGGGCGCTGCGCGTTAAATAGATGTGCCCCACGCCGCTGTCGAAATAGGCCGTCTCGTGCTTGACCAGCACCAGCGATTCCCCGTTTTCAAAGCGAATTTCGATTTCGCCTTCCAGCACCACCAGGAATTCCTGGCCGGCGTGGCGCATGTAGTCATCGAATTCCGACGCGTCGCGCGCCAGGATGCGGCCGTACATGGGCGTCATGCTGCGCTGGGGATACTGGCCGGCTAACAGTTTGTAGTCGTAGGCGCCGGTCATGTAGCCGGGCGATTCGGCCAGGGTGCAGCGCAGGGCGGCCGGGGCAGGGCGGCCGCTTTCCGCGGGGGTGACGGAGCCGAACAGGTGGGCAATATCAACGTCAAGCGCACGCGCCACGGCGGCGAACTTGGCGTAGCTGATCGACACCTGGCCCAGTTCCATCTTCGATAGCGTGGACAGCGCCACGCCGGTCAAGGCCGACAGTTCCTTTAATGTCATTGAGCGCGCCCGGCGCAGGCCCCGCAATCGGACGCCCAGGCTGGTCCGGTCGGCCAGGATGTTGCTGGCGGGCGAGGCGGCGGGGGGCGTAGAGGCGGGCGGTCGGATGATGGGCATGTCGGTGCTTTCCCTAGGCGTCAGGGGCAAGCGCTAGGCTGGCCGGTTTTTTTCGTTGACGGATATTTTGTCATATCCGAGAATTCTCAAATCCGAGAAATATCTGGCTCGTACGTTCACACGTACGTTGGGACTGCAAGTGGAACACGCATCGAAAGCGCAGCAATTTGACGTGGTGATTGTAGGCGCGGGCATTGCTGGCGCGTCGTTGGCGTATCGCCTGACCGCCGAAAAACCGGGACAGACGCGGGTCATCTTGCTGGAACGCGAGTCGCAGCCTGGCTACCACTCCACCGGCCGCTCGGCCGCGATGTTCATGGAAACCTATGGCACGGCGCAGATCCAGGCGCTGACGCGCGCCAGCCGCGCTTTCTATGAGAACCCGCCGGCCGGTTTCACCGAACACCCTTTGCTGCAGGAACGCGGGTGCCTGTATATCGCCAGTGCCGAGCAGCGCGACCAGCTGATGCAAGGCTATGAGGCGGCGACGGCACAGGCGGGCAACGTCCAATTGCTGGACGCCGCCCAGGCCATGGCACGCGTGCCGTGTATCCGCCCCGAAGCGGTGGCGGGCGGCGCCTTGTTTGAAGCAGACGCGCGCGACCTGGACGTGCATGCGTTGCACCAGGGCTTTCTGGCGGCAGCGCGGCGGCAGGGGGCGGTCGTGCATTGCAATGCCGAGGTGGAATCCGGCCAATTGTCGGACGACGGCGTGTGGACGTTGCGGTTGACGGACGGCGCCACACTGCACGCAGGCGTGGTGGTCAACGCGGCGGGCGCGTGGGCCGACGACCTGGCCGGGCGCTGCGGCGTGGCGCCCGTGGGCTTGCAGCCCTGCCGGCGCAGCGCCTTCATTTTTGCGCCGCCGGACGGCGTGGATTGCAGCGCCTGGCCTGCCGTGGTCGGCATCGACGAAAGCTTCTACTTCAAGCCGGACGCGGGTCAGTTGCTGGGCTCGCCCGCCAACGCGGACCCGGTTGCCCCGCACGATGTGGTGGCCGAAGAACTGGACGTGGCCACCGGCATCTATCACATCGAATCCGCCACCACGCTGACCATCCGGCGGCCGTCCCACGTGTGGGCCGGGCTGCGTTCGTTCGTGCCGGACGGCGACATGGTGGTGGGCTATGACGTGGCCCAGCCCGGGTTTTTCTGGCTGGCGGCGCAAGGCGGCTACGGCATTCAATCGGCGGCAGGCGTGTCGGCGATGGCGGCGGCGTTGCTGGCCCAACAGCCGCTGCCAACGTGGCTGGTGGACGAGGGCGTTGCGCCGTCCCTGATGGCACCGGGCCGGCTGCGCTAGCGTGGACGGCCGGCGGCCGGGGTGCGGCCGGGAGTTGCGGCGGGAGTTGCGGCGGGACTTGCGGCGGGACTTGCGGCGGGACTTGCGGCCGGCGTTGGCTGGGCAGCTACTTTGCTGCCGACTACCCGAACGCGGCCCTGACTGCCGTGAAGGCCGCCGCGACCAGAGGATCGGCGCGGCGGGTGGCTTGCGTGATAAACGACAGTTCCGCCTGGATAGCCAGCCCGGGCAGCAACAGCAGCCCGTTCGCCTGGGACTCACGCAGCGCGATGGAATCGCGCACCAGCGACAGCCCCACGCCCGACCGCACCAAGTCCAGCATCGAGGCTTCCTGATCCACCTGCGCCACCGCGTTCGGCGTGACGCCCAGCGCATCGAACCGGGCGGCCAGCAGCCGATGGTGCACGGAATCCGGCGGCGTCCAGATCCATGGCAGCGCGGCAATGTCCTGCCATCCACGCCCGGCCACCTGCGCGCCCCATCCCTTGGGCGCCACCACGTAGTACGTGAACGTGGCCAGCGGCAACACGTCCAGCAGCGGTGGGCCGCCCGTGGCCCCGGCCGGACCCAGGAAGAACCCCACATCCAGCTCGCCCGCCCGCACCTGGCGGCCGACCGACCCGGACATGCCGTGGCGCAGCGTGGGGCGGATTTTCGGATAGTGCTCCATCAGGTGTTGCAGCGTGGCCCCCAGCCGCAGGAACTCCGGGTCCAGGATCGTGCCCATGCGCAGTTCGCCCTGCACGGTGTCGCGCAAGGCGCTGATGGCGCGCTGGAAGTCTTCCATGGCGTCCAGCACGCGCAGCGCGGCGGGCAGCAGCGCGCGTCCGTCGGCATTGGGCGCCAAGCCCTGGGCGCTGCGTGCAAACAGCGTCAGGTCCAGCGAATCCTGAAAGTTCTTCAGTTGCAGGCTTAACGCCGGTTGCGTCAGGTGCAGGTGTTCGGCCGCGCGGGTCAGGTTGCCTTCGCGCGCCACGGCGGCAAAGGTGCGTAGATGCTTGAGGTCCATGGCGCCGTCCGAAATGGGGTGAGCATTATTAAAGATGCTTATAAACGGATTTTCAACATTTCATTGGACAGCGGCGGCCTGCTGCGCCAGAGTCACGCCAGATGCCCGGCGTGCGTGGCAACGCCGAAGCCGGGTCGGCTCAATGTGGCGGCAGGTGTAAACCCCGCCAAGCAGATAAGAAGAGCTTATGGAGACATACGACTTCGTCATCGTGGGCGCGGGCTCGGCCGGCTGCGTGCTGGCCAACCGGCTCAGCCAGGACCCCGGTATCCGGGTGCTGCTGCTGGAGGCAGGCGGCCGCGACAACTACCACTGGATCCATATCCCGGTGGGCTATCTGTATTGCATCGGCAACCCGCGCACCGACTGGATGTACCGCACCGTGAAAGAACCGGGGCTGGGCGGCCGCTCCCTGATCTACCCGCGCGGCCGGGTGCTGGGCGGGTGTTCGTCCATCAACGGCATGATCTACATGCGCGGCCAGCGTGAAGACTATGAAGACTGGGCCGCGCTGTCGGGCGACCCGGCCTGGGGCTGGGACCAGGTGCTGCCGGTGTTCAAGCGCAGCGAAGACCACCACCGGGGCGCCAACGAATTTCACGGCGCCGGGGGCGAATGGCGGGTCGAGGCGCAGCGCTTGCGGTGGGACATCCTGGAAGCCTTTGCGCAAGCGGCCGAACAGGAAGGCATCCCTCGCGTGCAGGACTTCAACCGGGGCGACAACTTCGGCAGCGGCTATTTTGAAGTGAACCAGCGCAGCGGCTGGCGCTGGAATACGGCCAAGGCGTTTTTGCGCCCGATTCGAAAGCGGCCCAACCTGCATGTGATGACGGGGGCGCAGGCCGAGCAGCTGGTGTTTGAAGGCAAGCGCTGCGTGGGCGTGCAGGTGCGCGTTCAAAGCCAGGGGCAGGGCAAAGGGCAGGGCAAGGGCGAGCCGCGCCTTGTCACCGTGCGCGTGCGACGCGAGGTGGTGATGGCGGCTGGCGCGGTCAACACGCCGCATCTGCTTGAACAGTCTGGCATCGGCGAACCCGCGCGCTTGCGCGAAAGCGGCATCGCGCTGCGCCATGCCTTGCCGGGCGTGGGCGAAAACCTGCAAGACCATCTGCAATTGCGCGTGATCCTGAAGGTCAATGGCGTCAAGACGCTGAACCGGATCGCGGGATCTTGGTTGGGCAAGGCGGGCATCGGGCTGGAATACCTGCTGCGCCGTAGCGGCCCGATGAGCATGGCGCCGTCGCAGCTGGGGGCCTTTGCCAAGTCCGACCCGGGCCAGGCGCGCGCGAATGTAGAGTTTCATGTGCAGCCCTTGTCGCTGGGCGCGTTTGGCGAACCGCTGCACGCCTTCGACGCCTTCACGGCCAGCGTGTGCAACCTGCGGCCGACGTCGCGCGGCAGCGTGCATGCGCAGGGCGCGGCGGGCACGCCCGCTGGTGCGGCGCCGGTCATTGCCGCCAATTACCTCAGCACCGAGGCCGACATCCAGGTGGCGGCCGATTCCATCCGATTGGTCCGCCGCATTGCCGCCGCGCCGGCGTTGCAACGCTATCGCCCAGAGGAATGGTTGCCGGGGCCGGACTACCAGACGGACGCGCAACTGCGCGAGGCCGCCGGCAAAATCGGCACCACGATCTTTCACCCGGTGGGCACGTGCGCGATGGGCAAGAGCGTGGACAGCGGCGCGGTGGTGGATGCGCGCCTGCGCGTGTTCGGGCTGGAGGGGTTGCGCATCGCCGACGCGTCGGTGATGCCGCTTATCACGTCGGGCAACACCAATTCGCCCACCATCATGATCGCGGAGCGCGCCGCCGACATGATCCGCGAGGACGCCGACATGCGGCGTTAGGTGGGCGAATGGCGCCGCGTCAGCGCAGCGAGCGGTACACGTCCTGGCGCTGCGGGTGCGTCAGGATGACTTGCCACAGCTGTCCTTCGCGTGACCGGAAGAACCCGGCGCAACACATCAAATAGTATTTCCACATGCGGTAGAAGCGCGTGCCGTAACGCGCTTGCAGCGACGGCCAGGCGCGTTCAAAGCGGTCCCACCAGGCCATCAGCGTGCGGTCGTAGTCGGTGCCGAAGTTATGCCAGTCTTCGATGATGAAGCGGTGTTCGACGGCGCCGGCGATTTCGCGCGCGGACGGCAGCTTGCCGTTCGGGAACACATAGCGGTCGATCCACGGGTCGGTGCTTTGGCTGGTGGCCGCGATGCCGATGGTGTGCAGCAGAAAGATGCCGTCCGGCGACATCAAACGCTGCACGTTGCTGAAGTACGTGTCGTAGTTCTTCGGCCCCACATGTTCGAACATGCCCACCGACACGACCTTGTCGAAGTTGCCTTGCAGGTCGCGGTAGTCTTGCAGCAGCAGTTGCACCGGCAGGCCCTTGACGCGATCCTGCGCCAGCGCCAGCTGCTCTTTCGATACCGTCACGCCGGTGACCGACACGCCGTAGTTTTCAGCCGCGAACTTGGCCAGCCCGCCCCAGCCGCAGCCGATATCCAGCAGCGTTTCACCGGGCTTGAGTTGCAGCTTGCGGCAGATCATGTCCAGCTTGGCCAACTGCGCTTCTTCCAGCGTCTGGGCGTTTTCCCAGTAGGCGCAGGAATAGATCATGCGACTGTCCAGCATGGCTTCGAACACGTCGTTGCCGGCGTCGTAATGCTGTTCGCCCACTTCAAAGGCGCGATGCTTCGATTGCAGGTTGAACAGCTTGTGCCGCAGGTGTTCGGCAATCAGCTTGATGCGCGCGACCCCTAGCGCGGCCGAGCCCATGTCGGCGCGCAGCAGTCGGGTGAACAGCTCGTCGAGCCGTTCGCAGTCCCATTCGCCGTCCATATAGGATTCGCCCAGCCCCAGCGACCAGCTGGCGAAGACGCGTTCGTACATATGTTTGTCATGTACCTGGATGTCCCACGGGCGCGTGCCGTTGATCTGCACGTCGGCGCGAGACAACACGTCTTGAAGCACTTTTGGCGGTTCGGGGGGCGGGGGGCTGACGTCGGGTGAAGAATGGTCGGCGGTCAGCGGAGAGACAGGACTGCTTTGCTGCATACGGACTCCATATCAATTTTGGGATGACTGATCTGGCAATGCCTGAAGCTCATAACTCTGGCCCCAACGAACGGCCGATTCCAATTTAATGAATGGATCGGCTTGATAGCCAACGGCAATTTACCTGCCGTGCAAACCGGGGGCGCCAGTGAGAATGGGGTGATCGTAGCGAGGCGCGGGCGCAGTGTCCAGCCTGCGGCACGCGGGCGAATTCAGAGTGGGCGGCCGCGCAACTGTCGTGCGTTTGTCCGGCTGGCGCGATTACACTAGTCCGCCTTGGTGAACCGCCGTTTCGGCGCGCGCCGATCCGTTCGATACGTGGAGCCTTTACATGGTGGACGCCAGCCTGCAACCCCGTTTGGAATTCGTCACCTGCGCCAGCCCGGCGGGCTTGCACCGGATGGCGTATTGGGAGTGGGGCGACCCGGCCAATGACCAGGTGCTGCTCTGCGTGCACGGCCTGACGCGTAGCGGCCGGGATTTCGACGTGCTGGCCCGCCGCCTGGCGTCGCGCTACCGCGTCGTGTGCCCCGACGTGGTGGGCCGTGGCCGGTCGGACTGGCTGGCCAACCCCGCGTTCTACACCGTGCCGCAGTACGTGTCCGACTTGGTCACGCTGCTTGCGCGGCTGGCTCCGGCCCGGCTGGCCTGGGTGGGCACGTCGATGGGCGGCTTGATCGGGCTGGCGCTGTCGGGCGCCGCGGTATTCGCCGGCGCCATGCAGGCGATGCGGCCGCACGCGGGCATGCTGCCGCCCGGTCAGGGCATCCAGCTGGACAAGCTGGTATTGAACGACGTGGGCCCGCGCCTGGAAACGGGCGCCTTGTCGCGCATCGGCCAATACGTCGGTCAGCCGGGCGAATTCGCCACGTTTGAAGAGGCGGTGGCTACGATGCGCGCCAATTCCGAAACCTTCGGCCCGCACACCGACGCGCAATGGACCGAGCTGGCCCGGTTCCTTTACCCGGAGTTCGATGGCAAATGGGTCAAGCACTACGACCTGGCGCTGGCCCAGGCGCTGGCCGCGCAAACGCCGGACGAATTGGCCGCCGGCGAACAGATCCTGTGGCGCTCGTATGACGCCACGCCGTGCCCGATCCTGATCGTGCGGGGCGAAAAGTCCGATCTGCTGACCCGCGCCACGGTTGACGAAATGCTGAAACGCAATCCGCGCGCGCAGGCGCTGCAAGTGCCGGGCGTGGGGCACGCGCCCACCCTGATCGCGGATAGCCAGGTGGAACCCGTGGCGGCGTTCCTGTTGGCTTGAATGTCCGCCGTGCGATTACGGGGACGGCACGGCGCTATTCAGCGCGGCGGGCCTTCTCTACAATAGCCCGATGACATCGCCCACCCTGAACATCGATCTGCATTGCCATTCCACTGTGTCCGACGGCGCGCTGGCGCCTCGCGACGTGGCGCAGCGCGCGCACGCCAACGGCGTCGACGTCTGGGCATTGACGGATCACGACGAGGTAGGCGGGCTGGCCGAAGCGGCCAGCGCGGCCCAGGACCTGGGCATGCGGTTTTCCACCGGCGTTGAAATTTCGGTCACGTGGGCGGGCTTGACGGTGCACATCGTGGGCTTGCAGTTCGACCCGAACAACGCCGACTTGGTGGCCGGCCTGCGCCAGACCCGCTCGGGCCGCGCCGAACGCGCCAAGCGCATCGGCGACCGGCTGGCCGACATGGGCATGCCGGGCGCCTACGAAGGCGCGCTGCCGTTTGCCGGCAACCCCGAACTGATCAGCCGCACGCACTTTGCGCGCTACCTGGTCGAAGCGGGCTACTGCCCCGACGTGCAAACCGTCTTCACCAAACACCTGGGCGACGACCGCCCCGGCCATGTGCCCATGCAATGGGCCACGCTGGCCGAAGCCGTGGGCTGGATCCGCGGCGCGGGCGGACGCGCGGTCATCGCGCACCCGGGCCGCTATAAGTACACGCCGCTGCAATTCGCCGCGCTGTTCGACGAATTCCTGCAATTGGGCGGCGAGGGCATCGAAGTCACCACCGGCAGCCACACCGTCGAAGAAGCGCGCCAGTATGCCGAGGTCGCGCGCCGCTACGGCTTCCTGGCATCGCGCGGGTCTGACTTTCACAGCCCCAAGGAAAGCCGGATCGACCTTGGCCGCCTGCCGTCGCTGCCGTCCGACCTGAAGCCGGTCTGGCACGATTGGTTCTGACGCGGGCGGCCCGCGCCGCCCCGCCTGCCAGCCCCGACTAATGTGATTGCGCCGTCACGGCGCCAGTGCTTGAGCATCGCCATGAATAAAGCCTTTGTTAAAGAGTCCGACAACGAGGACGACGACGACCTGCCGCAAGCCCAGGCTTTGCCCGTGGGCACCAAGAACTACATGACCCCCGAGGGCTACGAACGCCTGCGCGCCGAACTGACGCACCTGATGAACGTCGAGCGTCCGTCGGTGGTGCAAGTGGTGTCGTGGGCGGCGTCCAACGGCGACCGCTCGGAAAACGGCGACTACCTCTACGGCAAGAAACGCCTGCGGGAAATCGACCGCCGCATGCGCTTTTTGACCAAGCGGCTGGACATCGCCGAAGTGGTGGACCCGGCCTTGCAGCCCAACCGCGACCAGGTCTTTTTCGGCGCCACGGTGCTGTATAGCGACAAGGCCGGCGAAGACCACACCGTCACCATTGTGGGCGTGGACGAGGCCGAGCCGCTGGCCGGCAAGATCAGCTGGATTTCGCCGGTGGCGCGCGCGCTGATCAAGGCCAGGGAAGGGGACACGGTGGTGTTGCGCACGCCGGGTGGCATCGAAGAGCTGGATATTCTGGAAGTGCGCTACCCGTAGGCGCGACGGGCCGAAAAAGGCAAAAGCCGGAAAAGGGCAAAAGGGCAACAGGGTCCGCGCGCAAACCGGAACATTGCCCGCCGCCCAAAAAGGAAACAGGCGCCAGCTTTTGACTGGCGCCTGTTTGGTTGGGAGGGCTCTGACGTCCCTGCCTCGGTTTGGCGGCTTGCGCCGTCGTTCCCCTGGGGCTTGCTGCTTAAATCGATGCGTAGGTGTCGGTGTCGGCGTTGGCGTTGGCGTTGGCGTTGGCGTTCACCGAGCCGGCCTTACTTCTTGCGCGCGGCGATGGACTTTTCGGCCATGTTGACCAGGTCTTCGCCGATCTGCTTCTTCCACTTGTCATACACGGGTTGCGTGACCTTGGCGAAGGCGTCGTGTTCGGCCTTGGACAAGGATGTCACGGTCACGCCGTGGCCTTCAATTTCCTTCAGCAGCGACGGGTCTTCGGGCGTGACGCCCTTGCGCGCAATCACGATCTGCTGCTTGCCGGCATCCAGCGCGGCTTGGCGCACGATGTCGCGATCCTTTTCCGACCACGAATTCCACACTTCGCGGTTCACCACGAAGATCAGCGGATCCGCCACGTAGTTCCACAGCGTCAGGTATTTCTGGCCCACCGTGTACAGCTTGGAACCCGTGTAGATCGACAGCGGATTTTCCTGCCCGTCAACCGCGCCGCTGGCCAGCGCCGGTTGCGCATCGGCCCAGCTCATCTGCGTGGGGTTGGCGCCCAGCGCGGTGAACGTGTCGATGTACAGGGGCGATCCCACCACGCGCAGCTTCATGCCCTTCATGTCATCGGGCTTTTTGATGTCGCGCTTGGAATTGCTGAGCTGGCGGTAACCGTTTTCGCCCCAGGCCAGCGGCACGACGCCGGCCTTTTCAATCAGCTTGAACATTTCGCGGCCCACGTCGCCTTGCACCAGCGCGTCGATGGCGGCGTAGTCGGGCATCAGGAAGGGCAGCGAGAACAGGTTCAGCTGCTTGACCTGCGGCGACCAGTTGATGGTGGACCCCACGGCCATGTCGATCACGCCCTGGCGGATGGCGGTGAATTCGCGCGTCTGGTCGCCCTGCACCAGCGACGTGCCCGGGTACACCTTGATGTTGATGCGGCCATCGGTGCGTTCGCGCACCAGCTTGGACCAGATCTCGGCGCCCTGGCCCCACGGGAAGGTCGTGCCCACCACGATGGACAGCTTGTATTCGGGCTTGTAGTTCTGCGCGTGCGCCGGCGTCATGCCGACCACGGCGGCGGCGCACAGCGCGGCGCCGATCAGGTTGCGGAATTTCATGGGGTGTCTCCTCTCTCTGAGTGTGTCTGTTGTTGTTGTCGGTTGTTTGTTGTCGGTCGTTGATGGTTGTGCTGCAACCTGCTCTTTCAATAGCCCAGCTTTTTCGGCAACCACAGCGCCAGCTGCGGAAACACCAGCACCGCCACCAGCACCAGGAACATGGCGCCCAATAGCCACACCACCCAGCGCACCGTGGATTCCATCGGCACGCGCGCAATGCGGCACGACACCATCAGGTTCACGGCGAGGGGTGGGGTGAACTGGCCCAGCGCCACCTTCAAGGTCAGGATCACGCCGAACCACACCGGGTCCCAGCCGTAGGCATTGGCAATGGGCATCAGCAACGGCACGAAGATCAGGAAGATCGAAATGCCGTCCAGGAACATGCCCACCGTCATCAGCAGCAGAATCAGCAGCGACAGCACGCCCCATTCGCCCAGGCCGGAATTGACGATGGCGTTGGTGATCGGGTCAATCACGCTAAGCGTGGACAAGGCCCAGGCGAAGATGCCCGCCAGCGTCACCACCAGCATGATCACGGCGGACAGCTCGGCCGCCTCGCGCAAGATGGTGTACAGGTCGCGCAGCTTGATGGTGCGGTGGATGAAGCCGCCCACGAACAAGCCGTAGAACACCGCCACGACCGCCGCCTCGGTGGGCGTGAACCAGCCCAGGCGCATGCCGCCCAAAATCAGCACCGGCGCGGCCAGGCCCCATGACGCTTCGCGCAGGCTTGCCCAGAAGGGCGGGCGCGGCAAGTGCGCCTCCAGCGCGCCCATCTTGTATTTGCGCGACAGCCAGACGGCCGGAATGATCAGCGCGAAACCGGCCAGGATGCCGGGGATCATGCCCGCTGCGAACAGCGCCGGCACCGACGCGCCGGGCACCAGCACGGAATAGATGATGAAGGCGACGGACGGCGGAATCAGGATGTCGGTGGCGGCGCCGGCTGCAACGACGGCCGCCGAGAACGAACCCGGGTAGCCGGCGCGCGACATGGCCGCAATCATCACCGCGCCCACCGCCGCCGCGCATGCCGGGCCCGAACCCGAAATGCCGCCCAGGAACATGGCCACCGCAATCGACACCAGCGGCAGCATGCCCGGGCCCCGGCCCACGATGGCAATCGCAAAGTCCACCAGCCGCTTGGCCACGCCCGAACGGTCAAAGATGGAACCCACCAGCACGAACATGGGGATGGCCAGCAGCGGGTACTTGGCCAGCCCTGCGTAGAAGTTCTGCGGCACGGTCAGCAGGCCATACCAGGGCGTGTCCAGGTTGGACAGCACGATGGCGACGGTGCCGCCGATGCCCAGCGCCACGCCCACGGGCACGCCGATCAGCATCAGCACAATGAAGACAACGAAGAGCAGGGTGGCGATCATTTCGTGTCGGCGCCCCGGGCGATGCGGCGGATGGTGCCCAGCGTGCGCAGCGAGATCGCCGCGGCCATCACGGGCAGCCAGATCGAATACCACCAGGTAGGCACGCCAATGGCCGGCGACGTTTCTTCGTAGATGAATTCGTCGGACACCAGCTTGACCGACAGCACGGTCAGCAGCACGAAAAAGGCCAGCACGCAGCCGTTGGAGATCAAGGCCAGGATGCGCTGGCGGCGGGGCGAGCCGCTGTCCGCCAGGATTTCGATGCGGATGTGGTGGTTGCGCACGAACGCCACGCTGCCGCCCGCCATGGTCAGCACGATCAACAGGAACACCGAGATTTCTTCGGTCCAGGCGAATGACTGGTCGGTGAAGTAGCGCACCAGCACGTTGGCGAAGGTGATCAGCGCCAGCGTCCCCAGCAGGATGACGGCCAGCCAGTCTTCGATGGCAAGCGGCACCTTGACGGCGGGTTCGGATTCAACGGGGATGATCGCTTCGACGGGTTCGGCGGGGGCTTCAGGGCGGGACATGGGTGCGGCGACGGCAGGGCGCTTGGCGCGTTCTAGTCATGGGGTCGCTGCATCCTACCGTCGGCCCGCAGGCGCCGGTCTTCGTGTTTTCCCGTGGTGCGGGGCGGCAACAACATGCTGCGTTGCGTCAGAGTCGGCCGTGCCTTCCGTGCCGCGCGGCGCGTGTCGCCAGCGACAGGGCGCGATGACACCAAGGCTTTACCGCGATATTGCCGTGCACCATTTTTATGCGGCGGCGCCGGAATTCTTTTGTAACATCGGCCGAAATGGCGGCTTGGCAAGCTTCTTGAACAACAGCTCCGGGAAAACCCCCTAAACAGGTAAAATCACTTTTTGCACCCATCCTTATACGGCGCCCGCATCGTGTCCCTAGTTCAGCATCTGCCTGGTTCCTCCGTCCTGTCCTCCTTTCGTCGCGATCGCCTGTTGGCGCAATTGAAGGAAGCCGGCCTGCCGGTGGCCGACATCTCCGCTCGCTACGAGCACTTCGTCAGCACCGACGCCGCCTTGACGGCCGAACAGCAGCAACACCTGACCCAACTGCTGGATTACGGCACCCCCAGCACAGCCGACGCCCCGGCCAAGAGCCTGTCGCTGCTGGTCATTCCGCGCCTGGGCACCATTTCCCCGTGGGCCAGCAAGGCCACCGACATCGCCCACAATTGCGGCCTGTCGTCGGTGCACCGCATCGAGCGCGGCGTGCGCTATGTCATCACCCCCGAACGTGGCCTGCTTGGCACCAAGTCGTTTGACGACGCCATGCTGGCGCGCGCGGCCGACTGCCTGCACGACCGCATGACCGAAACCGTGGTCGACGCCAACTTCGACGGCCAGGCGCTGTTCCAGACGCTGGCCGGCAAGCCGATGCGCACGGTTGGCGTGCAGGCAGATGGCGTCAAGGCGCTGGCCGAAGCCAACGTGTCCTTGGGCCTGGCCCTGTCAGAAGACGAAATCGAATACCTGGCCAAGTCCTTCACCGACCTGGGGCGCGACCCCACCGACGTGGAACTGATGATGTTCGCGCAGGCCAACAGCGAACACTGCCGCCACAAGATCTTCAACGCCGAATGGGTCATCGACGGCCAATCGCAACCGAACACGCTGTTCGGCATGATTCGCGCCACGCACAAGGCGCAGCCGGAAGGCACGGTCGTGGCGTATTCGGACAACGCCGCCATCATGGAAGGCGGCCCCGCGCAGCGCTTCCAGGCCGGCGTGCCCGGCGTCACGGGGCAGGGCGCTGACGGCGCCAGGTACATCCGCCGCGACACCACCGTGCACACCTTGATGAAGGTGGAAACGCACAACCACCCGACCGCGATTGCCCCGTTCCCGGGCGCATCCACCGGCGCGGGCGGCGAAATCCGCGACGAAGGCGCCACCGGTAGGGGCTCCAAGCCCAAGGCCGGCCTGACCGGTTTTACCGTGTCGCACCTGCGTTTCGACGACGCGCTGCAACCCTGGGAAGCCGACCACCACGGCCTGCCCGAGCGCATCGCCTCGCCCTTGTCCATCATGATCGACGGCCCCATCGGCGGCGCGGCGTTCAACAACGAATTCGGCCGTCCCAACCTCTTGGGCTACTTCCGTTCGTTCGAGCAGACGGCAGGCGGCACGCGCTGGGGCTATCACAAGCCCATCATGATCGCGGGCGGCCTGGGCAGCATCGACGCCGGCCTGACCCACAAAGACGTGATTCCCCCTGGCGCGCTGCTGATTCAACTGGGCGGCCCGGGCTTCCGTATCGGCATGGGCGGCGGCGCCGCCTCCAGCATCAGCATGGGCAGCAATTCCGCCGAACTGGACTTCGATTCCGTCCAGCGCGGCAATCCGGAAATCGAACGCCGCGCGCAAGAAGTCATCGACCGCTGCTGGCAGCAGGCCGAGAACAACCCCATCATCGCCATCCACGACGTGGGCGCGGGCGGCTTGTCCAATGCCTTCCCGGAATTGGTCAACGACGCCGGCCGTGGCGCCATCTTCGACTTGAAGCGCGTGCCGCTGGAAGAGTCGGGCTTGTCGCCCGCTGAAGTCTGGAGCAACGAATCGCAGGAACGCTACGTCCTGTCGATTCTGCCGAAAGACCTGGAACGCTTTGACGCCATCGCCCGCCGCGAGCGTTGCCCGTATGCGGTGGTGGGCGTGGCCACTGAAGAACGCCAGCTGCGCGTGGTGGACGGCGAGGGCCTGCCCGGCCTGGACACGATCCGCCCGCAAGGCGAGGCCGAAGTGCGCCCCGTGGACGTGCCGATCGACGTCATCCTGGGCAAGCCGCCGCGCATGACGCGCGACGTGCGCCGCCTGCCGGGCGTGTCCGCGCCGCTGGATTTGGCCGGCATCGACCTGACCGAAGCCGCCTACCGCGTGCTGCGTCACCCCACCGTTGCCAACAAGTCCTTCCTGATCACCATCGGCGACCGCACCGTGGGCGGGCTGTCCAGCCGCGACCAGATGGTCGGCCCGTGGCAAGTGCCGGTGGCTGACTGCGCGGTTACCTTGGCCGACTACGAAGGTTTCCGTGGCGAAGCCATGTCGATGGGTGAACGTACCCCCATCGCCATGCTGGACGCCCCGGCGTCCGGCCGCATGGCCGTGGCCGAAGCGTTGACCAACCTGGCTGCCGCCGACGTGGCGCGCCTGGAAGACATCAAGCTGTCCGCCAACTGGATGGCCGCTTGCGGCGTCGATGGCCAGGACGCCGCGCTGTATGACACCGTGTCCGCCGTCAGCGAACTGTGCCAGGCCACCGGCCTGTCCATCCCCGTGGGCAAGGATTCGCTGTCCATGAAAACGTCCTGGGAACAGGACGGCGAGCAGCGCCAGGTGGTCGCGCCGGTGTCCTTGGTGGTGACGGCGTTTGCGCCGGTGGCCGACGTGCGCGCCAGCCTGACCCCGCAACTGCGTACCGACGCCGGCGACAGCGTGCTGATCCTGATCGACCTGGGCCGTGGCCGTCACCGCATGGGGGGCTCGATCCTGGCGCAGACGTACAACCAGATCGGCGAAACCGTGCCGGACATCGACGCGCCGCAAGACCTGCGCGCGTTCTTCATCACCATCCGCACGCTGGCCGAAGCCGGCACCATCCTGGCCTACCACGACCGTTCCGACGGCGGCCTGTTCGCCACGTTGACCGAAATGGCCTTCGCCGGCCGCACCGGTATTTCCGTGAACCTGGACATGCTGACGTTCGATCCGCAATCGGCGGACTGGGGCGACTACAAGATCCGCTCGGACCAGGTGAAGGTGCAGCGCGAAGAACTGACGCTGAAGGCGCTGTTCTCGGAAGAAGCCGGCGCCGTCATCCAGGTGCCCGCCGCGCAACGCGACGCGGTCATGCAAGTGCTGCGCGGCGCGGGCCTGTCGGCTCACTCGCACGTCATTGGCGGCCTGAACGGCGCCGACGAAGTCGAGTTCTACCGCGACGGCAAGAAGGTCTGGGGCCAGCCGCGCGCTGAACTCGGCCGCGCCTGGAGCGAAGTGTCCTACCGCATCATGGCCCGCCGCGACAACCCGGCTTGCGCGCAAGCCGAACTGGACGTCTGGAACGATACGACCGACCCGGGCATGAGCCCGAACGTGTCGTTCGACCCGCAAGAAGACATTGCCGCGCCGTTCATCAACACCGGCAAGCGTCCGCGCGTGGCCATCCTGCGCGAGCAGGGTTGCAACAGCCAGGTGGAAATGGCCTGGGCGTTCGATACCTCGGGCTTCGAAGCCATCGACGTCCACATGACCGACCTCTTGGCCGGCCGCGTGGACCTGGCGCAGATGCAGGGCCTGGTGGCCGTAGGCGGTTTCAGCTACGGCGACGTGCTGGGCGCCGGCGAAGGCTGGGCGCGCACCATCCGCTTCAACAGCCAGTTGTCGGATCAGTTCGCCGCGTACTTCGCGCGTCCGGATACGTTTGCGCTGGGCGTGTGCAACGGCTGCCAGATGATGGCGGCGTTGGCTCCGATGATTCCGGGCGCCGAGCACTGGCCGCGCTTCACGCGCAACCAGTCGGAAAAGTACGAAGCACGCCTGTCGATGGTGGAACTGGCCAAGTCGCCGTCCATCTTCTTTGCCGGCATGGAAGGCGCCCGCATCCCGGTCGCGGTTGCGCACGGCGAAGGCTTTGCCGACTTTTCCCAGCAGGGCGATGCCGGCCGCGTGCTGACCGCCGCGCGCTACATCGACAACCGTGGACTGGCCACCGAAGCCTACCCGTTCAACCCGAACGGCAGCCCGGGCGGCCTGACTTCCGTCACCACCGCCGATGGCCGCTTCACGGTGATGATGCCGCACCCGGAACGCGTGACCCGCAACGTCATGATGTCGTGGGCGCCCGAGAAATGGGGCAGCGCCGACCAGGGTGGCACGTACAGCCCGTGGATGCGCATCTTCCGCAATGCGCGCGTCTGGCTGAAGTAAGCCCCGGGGCGGCAATGCCGCCGCCGTATGACAAAAAGGACGGGCCACGGCCCGTCCTTTTTGTTGTCACTGCGTCCGCTGTGACGCTTAACTGGCAGCCGCCCGCAGCGTTCCCGCCTCGCGTTCGAACTGGCTGGCCAGCTCTTCCGCCGCGGGCGTCAACGGCTGCGATGTGCGTTGCAGCAGCCCGATCACGTAGTCGGGCAGCGGGTCGGTGATGGGCACGATGTCCAGTTGTTCGCGCAGCATCCCGGTGGCGATCAACGTGGTCGGCAGCAACGCCATGCGGTCGCTGTTGGCCACCAGCGCCGCCGTGTCGATCACCCCGTCCGTGTGCATGTCCACGCGCGGCGTGCCCAGGCCGGCCTGCAAGAACACGTCGTACACCGACGCGCCGGGCTGGCCGGGCGGCCCCGCCACCGCGAACACCACGTCGCGCAGTTCCTGCAACGCCTGGGCTTGCCGCAAAGGGTGGTTGCGGCGCGCCGCGACCACCAAGGGGCAGGTCAGCAAGGCGCGCGCGGTCAGGTTCGGGTCGGCTTGGTCCGTGTTGACGGGGCAGATGGCGAAATCCAGTTGCCCATCGCGCAGCAGCGGCATCAGGGAATGGTAAAGGCCGCTGCGGCAGTGCAGTTCAACCTCGGGGTAGCGCTGCCGAAAGCGCTGAATCGCCGTGGGCGCCAGCAGCACCGAGGCCGCCGCCGAAATGCCGTATTGAACGGTACCCAGCCGTTCGCCCCGCATCTGCGCCATGGTGTCGCGGGCGCGCTTGGTTTCGTGAACCAGGTATTGCGCGTGCGGCAAGAAGCGCTTGCCGTAGTCGTTGGGCCGCATCCCCTTGGCGTGCCGGTCGAATAACGACAAGCCCAGCGTGCGTTCAAGACGCCGCAGGGACTTGGTCATTGCCGGTTGGGTTTGTCCGGTGGCGCGGGCTGCCGCGTGCACGCTGCCATGTTGCGTGACGGCAAGAAAATCGAATACCTGCTGCAACTTCATGTTGATGCCCCCCTATTGCTCAGTCGAGCTTGCTGAAAGGTCCCCGGCTACTCATCCAAAGTGCTGACCGACCGTAGTTCATTAGCTGTCAAGGTAGCAAGCAAGAGCAGGGCGCCGCAGCCGTGTCCAGCGCATGCGGATTCAACACTGGCGCGGCTTGCGGGCCGATTGGGGCTTGCGAGGCATCGCCCGCTGACAATCTTTTGTAACGTAATGAGATATTTAACTTTTCGTTGCAACCTGCCGTAAACCCGTAGAGCGTAATGCAACCCGGAGTGGCTTTTCATGTTCAAGAACCTAAGTATTCGCGCAATCCTGACGACCGCCTTGGGCGTCTTTTTCGCGCTTTTCCTATTGACCGGCGTGGCCGTCTATCAACAATTGACCTCCAACCGCACCTCGATCGAAGTGCTGCTGGACACCAACCTGGTCCGCGCCAACGCGGTGGATGGCGCGGGCGCTGAACTGCTGCGCGCCCGCCTGGTGCTGCTGGCCGCGCAGAGCGCGCTGCTGGAAGGCAAGTCCATCGACAACATGGCCAGCATGCAGCGCCTGGATGGCTATACCAAGAAGGCGTCTGATTTGATCGACGCCGCGCGCAAGCTTCCAGAAACTACGGAAGTGGGTAAGCCGTTGTTCGACGGCGCGCTGGCCGCCTACGACGTCTATGTGCGCGACGCCATTGCGCCGATGGTGGCGGCCATTCGCGCGGGCAAGCCGCAGGACGCCAGCCGCCTGAACCTGGAAAAGGTCACGCCGCTGGGCATCCTGTTCACGCAGGCCATCCAGAAGTACGTGGATTACGCCGACGACGTGGGCCAGCGTGTGGCGCGCGAGGCGTCCACGCGCATCAATGGCGCGATCGTCGTGCTGATCTGTTTGTTGGTGGTGGTGGCGGTGTTGGTGGTCAGCCTGTACGCGATCTTTGCGCGTTCGGTGTTCCGTCCGCTGCACGAGGCCGGCCGCTTGTTTGACCGCATTGCCGGCGGCGATCTCAGCAACCGCATCGAGCAGCGTGGCAATAACGAAATCGGCGTGCTGTATGCCGCCGTCAAGCGCATGCAGGACAGCTTGTCGCGCACCGTGTCGGCCGTGCGCCTGGGCGTGGAAGAAATCCACACCGGCTCGCGCGAGATCGCGGCGGGCAACATCGACCTGTCGTCCCGCACCGAGCAGCAGGCCGCGTCGCTGGAAGAAACGGCCGCCAGCATGGACGAGCTGTCATCCACGGTGAAGAACAACGCCGACAGCTCGCGCAGCGCTTCGCAATTGGCGTCGGCGGCCTCGGAAGTGGCCACGCGCGGCGGCAAGGCCGTGGGCGACGTGGTGGGCACGATGCGCGGCATTGCGGATAGTTCCAAGCGCATCGCCGATATCGTGGGCGTGATCGACGGCATCGCCTTCCAGACCAACATCCTGGCGCTGAACGCGGCGGTGGAAGCGGCGCGCGCGGGCGAGCAGGGCAAGGGCTTTGCGGTGGTGGCCAGCGAAGTGCGCGCCTTGGCGCAGCGCAGCGGCCAGGCGGCCAAGGAAATCAAGGGCTTGATCGACGAGTCGGTGCAAAAGGTGTCGATCGGTTCGGACCAGGTGGAAGCCGCGGGCGCCACCATGCAGGAGATCGTGACGTCGGTGCGCCGCGTGACGGACATCATCAACGAAATCTCCAGCGCGTCGGAAGAGCAGTCGCAAGGCATTCAGCAGGTGAACCAGGCGGTGTCGCAGATGGACAGCGTGACGCAGCAAAACGCCGCGCTGGTCGAGCAGGCGGCCGCATCCGCCGCATCACTGGAAGCCCAGGCGCAACGCCTGCGTGAAGCGGTGGCGGTGTTCAAGCTGCAAGCCGGCGGACAGGTGATCGATGCCGACGCCGCTGCCTTGGGCCGCAATGGCGAACCGGCGCTGCTGGGCGCCTGAGCCGGGGTGTCTTAGCCGGGCCCCCGACCGGGGAGCCTCAACCCAGCCTTTCCCAGCCTGCCCTGGGCCGATCGCGACACCGCCGTCGGCCAAAAAGAAAAGCGCCCCTCGGGGCGCTTTTCTCATTTCCGTCTTACTGGTCCAGCTGAATATTGGCGTCGGCGGCGACGTTCTTCCACTTCTTCACGTCGCTGGCGATCACTTGCTGGAATGCGTCCGACGAACCAGCCACCACCGTGCCGCCCAGGCTGGCCAGCTTGGCCTTCACTTCCGGCGTGTTCAGGGCCTTGACCGACGCGTCGTGCAGCGCCTTCTTCACGTCATCCGGCAACCCCTTGGGCGCCAGCAAACCGTTCCAGGCATTGGCTTCGTAGCGCGGCAGGCCGGCTTCCTTGAAGGTGGGCGTGTCGGGCAGTTCGGGCGAACGCACGTCGGCCGCGATGGCGATGGGCCGGATCTGGCCGCCCTTGATGTACGGCAGCGACGCCGGCACCGGTTCCCAGATCATCGACACCTGGCCGCTGATCACGTCGGTGAACGCCGGGCCCGCGCCACGGTAGGCGATGTGCATCAGCTTGGCGCCCGTCATCGACTTCATCAGTTCCATGGCCAGGTTGCCCAGCCCGCCCGCGCCGGACGAGGCGTAGGTGAACTTGTCGGGGTTGGCCTTGGACGCGGCGATCAGCGCGTTCAGGTCGGTGGCGGGAAAGTCCTTGGTCACGCTCAGCACGCCCGGCACCGTCACCAGCTGCGTGATGGCGGTGAAGTCCTGCACGGGGTCATACGTCAGCGACTTGTACACGGCCGGGTTGGTGCCGTGCGTGCTGGACGAAGCCAGCAGCAGGATGTAGCCGTCGGGCGCGGAGTCCGCCACGAAGCGCGTGCCGATCGAACCGCCCGCGCCGGCCTTGTTTTCAACGACCACGGTGGCGCCCAGCTCGGTGCCCAGCTGCGCGGCGAACACGCGGCCGATGATGTCGGCGGTGCCGCCCGGTGCAAACGGCACGATCAGGCGCACAGGCTTGGCGGGGTAGGCGGCTTGCTGGGCAGACGCGGCGCCGGCGGCCAGCGTGGCGCCGGTCAGCAGTGCCAGCGCGATGGTGGTTTTCTTGAAAGTCATCAGTGTCTCCAGGCGAAGGTTAGTCGAGGCTGCGGGCGAGCCAATCGACGATCAATTCGGCGATCTGGTCGCTATTGCGGTCCAGCATGCAGAAATGGGAATTGCCGGCGATGCCGGTGGCGGGCAGGTCCAGCACGTCGGCGCGCTGGCCGGCCGCGCGCAGCGCCGCCCAGTACGCATCGGTTTGCGCGCGGTAGCGCTGCCAGGTGTCGTCGGCGCCAAAGTGGTCGCCCCACACCAGCAATTGCGGGGGCAGGCCGGGGGCGGCGGCGGCGGGCGTGCCAGTGGGTTCCAGCGCCACCACGGCGCGTACCGTGCTGGCGTATTCCTGGGCCAACAGCGTGGCGTAGCCGCCGCCCTGGCTGTGTCCGACCACGATGCACGGGCCGGTAAGGTCGAGCAGGGCGCGGTAGGCGTCCAGCGCCATCTCGCCATGCGTCAGCCAGCGCGGCACGAACTGCTTGGCGAACGTGTCGAAGGCCTCTACCGGGAATTGCTGCGCGGGATAGGCGCGGCGCGGCTGGCCGGCCGGTGCATAGCCGGCTTCCGAGCCGATGCGAAACAGGCGCCACGCCTCTTCCTTGGAGCGAAAGATGGGCGCGCTGTCGTACACCTGCGGGTACATGGCCCAGGACGCGCGGCCCCGTTCGGGCGCGTCGGATACGAAAACGTCATAGCCCGATTGCAGCAGCCGCCACAGCCAGCCCTGGCGTCCGTCCGGCGTGCTTTCCCATTGCGCGCCCGTCATGCCGCCGCCGTGCCAAAGCAGCACGGGGTAGGGGTGGCGCGGTTGTGCCAGCCGGTATTCCTGCACGTACAACTGCCCGACGGGGTAGCCGCCGTTCATGTCGATCAGGCGGGGCGCGTTGTCAACGACCTGCATTTGCTGCATGGGCACGCCGCCGGCCACGGCCTCGGCACCGCCCACGAAATGGCTGCGGATGGACTTGAGCAACACGGGGGAGTCGGGCATCAGGGTTTTCCAGAAGTCGATGCCGGGATGTTAGTTGCCAGATGTTTCTGTCTTGTGCAAAATGCGCAATGCCTGTGCCGAATCGGCACAGATGAACCAGGGCTGGGACGGAGCAATACCGATGGACACGAAATGGCTGGAGGACTTCGTCGCGCTGTCGAAGTCGCGCAATTTGTTCCAGGCGGCCGAGGCGCGCAGCGTGACGCACCCGGCGTTCGGGCGCCGCATCAAGGCGCTGGAGGAATGGGCGGGCGTGCCGCTGGTGGAACGCGGCCATCAGGTGTCGACGCTGAACGCGGCCGGGCGCAGCATGCTGGCGGCGGCGATCGATGTGCTGGATATCCTGCGCGACACGCGCCAGGCCCTGCAAAAGCCCGAGCAGGAGCGCAATCGGAAAATCACCATCGCGTCGGGCAAGACGCTGGCGCATTCGGTGCTGCCCGGCGTGATGGCGCGCGTGCAGCAGGGCATGGCGCCGTTTCAGCTCAAGGTGGTCACCACCACGCTGAACTACGGCGTGGACATGCTGGCCGATGGCGAAGTGGACTTTCTGCTGTGCCACGCGCACGAGCCGCTGTACGCAAAGATCGACAACCCCGGCTACCGGTGGCGCCGCGTGGGCGCCGACAAGCTGGTGGCTGTCAGCGCGCCGGTGGCGGCGGGCGGGCGGCATCCGCGCTACGCCGTGCCCAAGCTGCCGTCCGATCCGCCCGTGCCTTTTTTGGCCTATGCCGACAGCATGTCGCTGGGGCGCATCCTGGACGATCGGCTGCGCGGCTTGTGCCTGATCGGGCAGTTGCAGACGATGTACGAGTCGGACCTGGCCGACGCGCTACACGCCATGGCGCGCCAAGGGTTCGGGCTGGCCTGGCTGCCGCACACATTGATCGAATCGGATCTGCGCGCAGGCACCCTGGTGCGCGCCGACAGCGCCCGCAATGACATCCATATGGAAATCCGAATTTATCAATCGGTAGACAACGCCAAACCCCTGGCGCGCGATGTGTGGGGGCGTATCGAAGCGTACGCGGCTCGATGACGCACTTGCGTGGGGCGACGCCGACTGGGGGCTGCCATAAATGACGGCGAGCCGACGCCGCCGACGCCGCGCCCGCGCCCCGCGATGGCGGCCACGGGCATAAAATACCGGATTACCCCAATCCCGCCCCCCACGCACCCTACAGGATTCCGCGCCATGAACGCCCGTATCCCCGACGACGCCCTGCCGCCCACCCTTGATCCCGACGCCCTCCAGGCGTTTGTCGACGACAAGTGGGACAACGAAATCATCCCCGCGCTGACCGACTACATCGCCATCCCGGCCAAGAGCCCGGCGTTTGACGCCGACTGGGAAAAGAACGCGTTCATCGAACGCGTGGTGCGCGATGCCGCCGCCTGGGTCGAAGCGCAAAAGGTGTCCGGCCTGAAGCTGGAAGTGGTGCGCCTGCCTGGCCGCACGCCCGTCATCTTCTTTGACGCGCCCGCCACGCGTAGCGACAACGGCGACACCGTGCTGCTGTACGGCCACCTGGACAAGCAGCCGGAATTTTCGGGCTGGCGCGCGGGCCTGGGCCCGTGGACCCCCAAGTATGAAGACGGCAAGCTCTATGGCCGTGGCGGCGCGGACGACGGCTATGCCGTGTACGCCTCGCTGACCGCCATCATGGCGCTGGACAAGCAGGGCATCCCGCGCCCGCGCTGCGTGGGCATCGTGGAAACCTGTGAAGAATCGGGCAGCTACGACTTGCTGCCGTACGTGGACGCGCTGCGCGACCGCCTGGGCAACGTCGCCCTGGTGGTGTGCCTGGATTCGGGCGCGGGCAACTACGACCAGCTCTGGATGACGACCTCGCTGCGCGGCATGGTGTCGGGCACGCTGGAAGTGCAGGTGCTGGACGAAGGCGTGCATTCGGGCGATTCCAGCGGCGTGGTGCCGTCGTCGTTTCGCATCCTGCGCCATCTGCTGGACCGCCTGGAAGACAGCGCCACCGGCCGCCTGCTGCCGCAAAGCCTGCATTGCGAAATTCCCGCCGAACGCGTTGAACAAGTGGCCGCCACCGCGCGCATTCTGGGCGACGAAGTGTGGCGCCGTTTCCCCTGGAGCTGCGGCGCCGAGGGCGGCTTTGTGCTGCCGATGACGACCGAGCCCGAACAAGCGCTGCTGAACCGCACGTGGCGCCCGACCTTGTCGGTGACCGGCGCCGAAGGCCTGCCGCCGCTGTCCAGCGCCGGCAACGTGCTGCGTCCGCGCACCGCATTCAAGCTGTCGCTGCGCCTGCCGCCGCTGATCGACGCCGTGGCCGCCTCGCAGGAAATCAAGGAACTGCTGGAAGCCGACGCCCCCTACAACGCCAAGGTCATCTTCAAGGCCAACGAAGGCGCCGCCACCGGCTGGAACGCACCGGCTTCCGTGCCCTGGCTGACGCAGGCGCTGGACGCAGCGTCCCAGCAGTACTACGGCCAGCCTTGCGGCTATATCGGCCAGGGCGGCACGATTCCGCTGATGAGCATCCTGCAAAAGGGCTTTCCGAAAGCGCAGTTCATGGTGTGCGGCGTGTTGGGTCCCAAGTCGAACGCGCACGGCCCCAATGAATTCCTGCACGTGCCCTATGGCAAGAAGCTGACGGCCGCCGTTGCGCAAACCATGGCGGCCATGCCGGCATGATTTCGACTTCCGACGCTTATGCCAACGTGGTGGCTGAAACCCGCCACTGGCTGAATCAGGCCGTGATCGGCCTGAACCTTTGCCCGTTCGCCAAGGCGGTTCAGGTCAAGGACCAGATCCGCTTTGCCGTCAGCGACGCCACCGACGCCGAAGGGGTGCTGACCGACTTGCAGGACGAGCTTGCCCTGCTGGCCGAGACCGACCCCGAGAAGATCGACACCACCTTGTTGATCATTCCCGACGCGCTGGACGACTTCCTGGATTTCAACGATTTCGAGGACCTGTCCGACCGCCTGCTCAAGCGCATGCGGCTGTTGGGGGAATTGCAGGTGGCCACGTTCCACCCGCAATTCCAGTTTGCCGACACGCAGCCGGACGACATCGAGAACTACACCAACCGCGCGCCGTACCCAATCCTGCACTTGCTGCGGGAAGACAGCATCGACCGCGCGGTGGAGTCGTTTCCGGACGCCTCGGACATCTATGAAAAGAACATCGACACGATGAAAAAGCTGGGCCTGGAAGGCTGGAAAAAACTGATGACCCGGCCCTAGGCATCCATTTCGCCGTTTGCTTCGTATATGGGATGACACCCCGCGGGCTGCCCCCCGCCGGGTAGACCCTTCCCACGATGCGACAGGAGACGGCGGTGCCACACTTTTCACTGATCGCGCGGGCGCGCGGCGATGCGTAGCGTGCCCGTGGCGTCTTTGCTGGCGATGCTGCTGGCCGGCTTGCTGATCCTGGGCTTGGCGGCCTGCTCGCCGCTGACGGTGCTTAACGGGGCGGTGCCCGACAACGCCAGCCGCATCGTCACCGATGTGGCCTATGGCGACGACCCGCGCCAGCGCGTCGATATCTACGCGCCACCCGGGGTGCGCAGCCCGCCCGTGGTGGTTTTCTTCTATGGCGGCAGTTGGCGCAATGGCTCGCGCGCCGACTACAAATTCGTAGGCGACGCGCTGGCCTCGCGCGGCATCCTGGCCGTGATTGCCGATTACCGCCTATACCCCGACGCCGCCTATCCCGACTTCCTGGACGATTGCGCGCGCGCCGTCGCGTGGACGCTGCGTCACGTGGCCGACTACGGCGGCGACCCCGCGCGCGTCTTCGTGGCGGGCCACAGCGCGGGGGGCTACAACGCCGCCATGATCGCGCTGGACCCGCGCTGGCTACAGCGTCAGGGCGCCTCACCGTCGATGCTGCGCGGGTGGATCGGCATGGCCGGCCCCTATGACTTCCTGCCGATCGTGGCGGCCAGCCTGAAGCCGGTCTTCCATTTTCCGGGCACGCCGCCCGACTCCCAGCCGATTACCCACGTCACGGCCCACGCGCCGCCCACCTTGCTGATGGCCGGCATGGCGGACACCACGGTCGACCCGCATCGCAACACCGAAGGCCTGGCCGCCGCCTTGCAGGCCGCCCATGTGCCCGTGACGTTGGTGCGTTACGACGGCCTGGGGCACGCACTGCTGGCCGGCGCGCTGGCGCGTCCCTTGCGCTGGCGGGCGCCGGTTCTGGACGACTTGGCGGGTTTTGTCTTGGATGCGTCGGGCGGGCCGCTGCGGGCCGACCCATAGCGCGTTCAAGTAGCGCATGGGTCGCATATCGGCCCGGTGCTACGGGTTTTCCCCGATGAATCCAATGCATCCGGGCGTACGTATATACGGCATCCAGACGCGCAGCCGGGAATTCCGACGCCCACCGAAACCCCTGCGCTTAACCCTCCGAACCAGGAGAAGACCGATGAGATCTCCCTCTGACTCCGAACGCCTGGCGCTGGACAAGGCTTGCGCGCCCCAGGCCGCGCAGCCCCTGTCGCTGACCGAGCGCCTGTTGCGTCGGCGCTTGCTGGGACAACTGGCGCAATTGCAAGGCGGACGGTTGGTGATTGACGACGCAATGGGCAGCGTTGAACTGGGCGGACAGGGCGCTACAGCGGCCCGGCTGTTGCGCCTGCGGGTGCGCGATCCGGCCTTCTACCGCGCCATCGCCGCCAACGGCAGCGTGGGCGGGGGCGAATCCTATGGCGACGGCCATTGGCACTGCGACGATCTGACCGGCCTGATCCGGCTGCTGGTGCGCAACCGCGACCTGCTTGACGGCATGGAGCGTGGCGTGGCGCGCTTGGGCGGCGTGGCGATGCGGGCCTTGCACGCGTGCCGCCGCAACACGCGCGCCGGCAGCCGCCGCAACATTGCCGCCCACTACGATCTGGGCAACGATTTTTTCGGCCTGTTCCTGTCGCAAGACATGATGTATTCGTCCGCCATGTGGGCAGGCGAGGACGACACGCTGGAGCAGGCGTCCACCCGCAAGCTGGATGTGATCTGCCGCAAGCTGGACCTGCAACCCGGCCAGCATGTGGTCGAGATCGGCACGGGGTGGGGCGGTTTTGCGCTGCACGCGGCGCGCCACTACGGCTGCCGCGTTACCACCACGACGATTTCGCGCGAGCAGCACGCGCTGGCCACCGAACGCATCCGCCGCGCCGGCCTGCAATACCGCGTGGACGTGCTGCTGCAAGACTATCGCGACCTGCACGGCCAGTTCGACAAGCTCGTGTCCATAGAAATGATCGAGGCGATCGGGGCCGACTACCTGCCCACGTATTTCGGCAAGGTGGGCCAGCTGCTCAAGCCCGATGGGATGGCGCTGATCCAGGCCATCACCATCGAAGACCATCGTTATGCGCAGGCGCTCAAGGCGGTGGACTACATCAAGCGGCATATCTTTCCCGGCAGCTTCATGCCGTCGATCCAGGCGATGCTGCAAGCCAAGACGCGCGCCAGCGACCTGAGCCTGGTGCATCTGGAGGACTTTGGCCTGTCTTACGCGCGCACGCTGGCAGCGTGGCGCGAGCGCTTCATGGCGAACCTGGACGCGGTGCGCGGGCAGGGCTTTGACGACCGCTTCATCCGCCTGTGGGAGTTTTACCTGGCCTACTGCGAAGGCGGCTTTCGCGAACGCGCCATCGGCGTGTCGCATCTGTTGTTGGCGCGGCCCGGGGCCACGCCGGCAGCGGCGCGGTGGGCGGCGCCATGACGCCCGACATGACGCCCGACATGACGCCCGACATGACGCCCATCATGCAAGCCCTGATGGTGGCCGCCGTGGCCGCGTTGCTGATGGCCGGCGGCTGGCTGTGGCAGCGGCGCCATCACAACGCGGGCATCGTCGACGCGATGTGGGCATCCGGCATGGCCGTGGCCGCCGTCCTGCTGGCCTGGACCGGCCCGGGCGCGGCCACCCCGCGTGTGCTGCTGGCCGTGTTGGGCGGCGTCTGGGCGGGACGGCTGGCGCTGCACATCTGGAAGCGCGTGCGCCACGGCGAAGAAGACGGCCGCTACCGTGCCCTGCGCGCGCACTGGAACGGCAGCCAGGGCAAGTTCGCGCTGTTCTTCCTGGCGCAGGCGGGGCTGGTCGTCTTCATGTCCTTGCCGTTCATTGCCGTGGCCGCCAACCCCGTGCCCGGCATGACGCCTTGGGCCTGGCTGGGCGTGCTGGTGTGGGCGGTGTCGGTGGCGGGCGAAACCGTGGCCGACCGGCAATTGGACGCCTTTCGGGCCGACCCCGCCAACCGTGGTCGCACCTGCCGTGCCGGCCTGTGGCGCGTATCGCGGCATCCCAATTATTTCTTCGAATGGTTGCACTGGTTCAGCTACGTGGCGCTGGCGGCGGGCAGCGGCTTGGCCTGGCTGGCGTGGGTGGGCCCCATTGCCATGTTCATCTTCCTGCGCTGGATCAGCGGCATTCCCTACACCGAGGCGCAAGCGCTGCGCAGCCGGGGCGAAGACTATCGCCAGTATCAACGCACCACGCCGATGCTGTTTCCGTGGTTTCCGAAGCGCGATTGCGCCGGATCACCGCATCACCGCACCCCGACGCCAAAGGACTAATCATGAACGCTGCCACGTTGACTGAATCGCGCCTGGCTTCCGACCGGGCCGCGCCCGGGCTGCTGGGGCTGGCTGAACGCGGCCTGGTGCCCGACGCGCTTTTGCGCCTGGGCATCCGGCGCCTGTGCGCACAACGCCTGCGCGACGAAAGCGCCGGTGGCCCCGCCGCCCAGGCGCGGCGCTACCAACATCTGATCGATGAACTGCGCGCCAGCCCCGTGGCCATACACACCGACGACGCCAACGCCCAGCACTACGAACTGCCCGCGGAATTCTTCACGTTGTGCCTGGGCCGTCAATTGAAGTATTCCGGCTGCTATTACGCCACGGGGCGGGAAACGCTGGACCAGGCCGAAGCCGCCATGCTGGAGCTTTATGGCGTGCGCGCCGAACTGGCGGACGGCCAGCGCATTCTGGAACTGGGTTGCGGCTGGGGCTCGTTGACCCTGTGGATGGCCGAACGCTATCCGACGGCGCGCATCACCGCCGTGTCGAACTCCGCCTCGCAGCGCCAGCACATCCAGGCGCAATGCCGCGCGCGCGGGCTGGACAACGTCGAGGTCATCACCTGCGACGTCAACACGCTGCAACTGCATCCGCAGACCTTCGACCGCTGCGTGTCCGTGGAAATGTTCGAGCACATGCGCAATTACCAGGCGCTGCTGGCGCGGATCGGGTCATGGCTGCGTCCGGGCGGCAAGCTGTTTGTGCACCTGTTTGCGCACCGCAGCCTGATGTACCCCTTCGAGACCGAGGGCGACGAGAACTGGATGGGCCGGCATTTCTTCACGGGCGGCCTCATGCCGTCGGCCGATACCTTGCTGTGGTTTCAGGGCGACCTGCGCATCGAAGCGCGCTGGCTGGTTGACGGCAGCCACTACCAACGCACCGCGAACCACTGGCTGGCCAACCAGGACGCCCATCGCGCCCAGGTGCTGACGGTGCTGGAAAAGGCCTACGGCGCGCCGCTGGCCCGCCTGTGGTTCAACCGCTGGCGCATGTTCTGGATGGCGTGCGCCGAGTTGTTCGGCTATCAGAACGGGCAGGCCTGGATGGTGGCCCACTACCGCTTTGCGCGGCCAGACTGAAGGAGGGCACTGTCCATGCGCAAGACCTTACGCGTTGCCGGCTTGGCGTTGCTTGCCGCCTTGACGGGCTGCGGCAGCCCCACGCCCATGCCGCCCGTGGCGCAGGTGGACATCCCGCGCTTCATGGGCGATTGGTACGTCATCGCCGGCATTCCGACCTGGCCCGAGCGCGCGTCGTTCAACGCGGTGGAAACCTACGCCTTGCTGCCCGACGGGGGCATTCAGACCACGTTCCGCTATCGCCACGGCGGCTTTGACGCCAAGGTGAAAACGATGCGGCCCGAAGGCACGGTGCAACCGGGCACCGGCAACGCGGTGTGGGGCATGCAGTTCATCTGGCCGATCCAGGCGGAATACGTCATTGCCTATGTGGACGACGCCTATCAGCAGACGATCATCGGCCGCAGCAAGCGCGACTACGTCTGGATCATGGCGCGCACGCCCACCTTGCCGGATGCCGACTATGCGCGCCTGGTCGACAAGGTGCGCGAGCTGGGCTACGACCCGCCATTGCTGCGCCGCGTGCCGCAGCAGTGGCCCGAACAAGGGCCGGACCCGCGCACCTACCCTGAAGCTGGCAAGCGCTAGGGGCTTGAGGGGCAGCGCAAGAGCAAGGGCAAGGGCCAGGGCAGGGCGTCGGAATGCGCCGCGCGCTAAATATTTTTTGGTTATATAAACCGGCGTTTTTATTTGCCGGTCGAATCCGGCATCGCGCCATCTGATCCGGTCCCCATACCCGTGCAGAAGGCAATGACGCGGCCCTGAAAGCGGGGCTGGTCATACCAGTGCCGTGACGCACAAAAATTTCACGAAACTTACGGCAAGGGTTTTCCCGCTACGTACGGCGTTTATTTTTCCCATAGCATCGCACCCAAAATCAAAAGCGCGACCATTTGTTACCCATGGGATCGCGCCCACGGGGCTCCACCAATTCGCCCCAGGACCCGGAAAAGAACTTTATCCAAGTTGGGAGACTTGCATGCAACGCCGTTCGTTTTTGAAGAAAGCCACCTTGGGAGCCGCTGCCGGCGGCGCCACCCTGGCGGTGCCCGCCATCGCGCAGGAAGCCCCCACGCTGAACTGGCGCCTGGCCTCCAGCTTCCCCCGCAGTGCCGACGCCATTTTCTCGGGCGGCGAAAGCGTCGCCAAGTACGTGTCGGAAGCCACGGGCGGCAAGTTTTCCATCCGCGTGTTCCCGGCCGGTGAAATCGTTCCGGCGCTGCAAGTGCTGGACGGCGTGCAAAACGGCACGATCGAATGCGGCCACAGCGCCTCGTACTACTACTACGGCAAGGACCCGGTCCTGAGCTTTGACGCCGCCGTGCCGTTCGGCCTGAACACCCGCCAGATGAATTCGTGGATGCGCCACGGCGACGGCCTGTCGCTGCTGCGCGACGTCTTCAAGACCTACAACATCGTCAACTTCCCCTGCGGCTATACCGGCACGCAGATGGGCGGCTGGTTCCGCAAGGAAATCAAGACGGTGGACGACCTGAAGGGCCTGAAGTTCCGCGTCAGCGCGTTCGCGGGCGCGGTGCTGTCGCGCCTGGGCGTGGTGCCGCAGCAGATCGCCGGCGGCGACATCTACCCGGCGCTGGAAAAGGGCACCATCGACGCGGCCGAATGGATCGGCCCCTACGACGATGAAAAGCTGGGCTTCAACAAGGTGGCCCCGCACTACTACTACCCGGGCTGGTGGGAAGGCACGCTGCAAGTGTCGCTGTACGTCAACCAGGACGCCTACAACAAGCTGCCCAAGCACTACCAGGCCATCCTGGCGCAGGCATCGGCCGCGGCGACCAACGACATGATCGCCAAGTACGACGCCGAGAACCCCGCCGCGCTGCGCCGCCTGATCGCCCAGGGCGCCAAGCTGCAATCGTTCCCCAAGCCCGTCATGGACGCGTGCTTTGCGGAATCGGTCAAGCTGTACGACGAAATGAGCGCCAAGAATCCGGTGTTCAAGAAGGTCTACGAAAGCATGAAGAACTTCCGCGACAACGAACTGCCCTGGTTCCGTGTTGCCGAAGGCAGCTATGACAGCTACATGGGCACGATCAACCGCGGCAAGTAAGCCCCGGCCAGTGCCCAAGGCGCGCGGGGATGTGCCGCATCCCCGCGCGCCTGCTGGATTTTTGCCGCTGTTTTTTCGCCTCTGTCCTGTCTGTCTCTCCTCAAGTTGCACATTGACCGCGCGTAAGTCCCGCGCCGGTCCGGATATCCAACATGAATGCCCTCTTAGCCCTATCCCGTTTGATCGATGCGATCAACACGGTGGTCGGCCGGTGCGTGACGTGGTTGACGCTGGTCGTCGTCCTGGTCAGCGCCGGCAACGCCGTCGTGCGCAAGGTCTTTCAGATCAGCTCCAACGCCTGGCTTGAAATGCAGTGGTACCTGTTCGGCGCCATCTTTCTGTTGGCCGCCGGGTACACGCTGCTGCGCAACGAACACGTGCGCGTGGACGTGCTGTCCTCGCGCCTGTCGCGGCGCAAGCAGATCTACATCGACATCTTCGGCGTCATCTTCTTCCTGATGCCCGCCTGCCTGCTCATCACCTACCTGTCCTGGCCGGTGTTCATGGATTCGTTCGTGACGAATGAACAGTCGTCCAATACCGGCGGCCTGGTGCGCTGGCCGGTCAAGCTGCTGATTCCTATTGGCTTTGCCTTGCTGGTGTTGGCGGGCCTGTCGCACTTGATCAAGTGCGTGGGCTTCCTGATGGGCAAGTGCCCGGACCCCGGCGCGCGCGCCACCGAGATTTCCGCCGAGGAAGCCCTGGCGCTGGAAATCGCCGAAGAAGCGCGCGTGCGTGAAGAACGCGCGTTGGCGGCGCAAGGTGGGAAGCCGCCCGGCGGCGCCCGCGATCAACACGGACAGGACGGACGCTGACCATGGAATTCTTGACTGCAAACATGGCTCCCATCATGTTCGCCACCTTGGTGGTGTTCTTGCTGATGGGCTTTCCCGTGGCCTTCGCGCTGGCGGCCAACGGCATTCTTTTTGCGTTGATCGGCATTGAACTGGGCCTTTTGAACGCGGCGTTGTTCCAGGCCTTGCCGCAACGCATCTTCGGCATCATCTCCAACGACACCTTGCTGGCGGTGCCATTCTTTACCTTGATGGGGCTGGTGCTTGAACGATCAGGCATGGCCGAGGACCTGCTGGAAACCATCGGCCAGCTGTTCGGCACCGTGCGCGGCGGCCTGGCCATCGCGGTGGTGTTCGTGGGCGCGATGCTGGCCGCCACCACCGGCGTGGTGTCGGCCTCGGTCATCTCGATGGGCCTGATCTCGCTGCCGATCATGCTGCGCTATGGCTACGACCGCAGGCTGGCCAGCGGCATCATCGCCGCGTCGGGCACGCTGTCGCAGATCATCCCGCCGTCCCTGGTGCTGATCATCCTGGCCGACCAGCTGGGCCGTTCGATCGGCGATATGTACCGTGGCGCCATCGTGCCCGGCTTCATGTTGGCCGGCACCTACGTGTTGTTCGTCATCATCAAGTCGTACCTGAAGCCCGATTCGGCACCCGCGCTGCCTGAAGAAGCACGGTCGTTTCACGAAGCCAACGGCACGCGCGGCGGTCGTTCGCTGCTGGTGCTGATGGTGATCTCGGCGCTGTCCGCATACTTTGTCGGCCAATACATCGAAGCCGATACGGCGCCGGTGGACGAGCAGATCGTGCTGTCGCTGCTGATCTGGGGGCTGACCGCCTTCATCATTGCCGGCGTCAACAAGGTCTTCAAGATCGGCCTGCTGTCGGCACTGGCCGAACGGGTCACCTTCGTGATGATCCCGCCGCTGTTCCTGATCTTCCTGGTGCTGGGCACCATCTTCATCGGCGTGGCGACGCCGACCGAAGGCGGCGCCATGGGCGCGGTGGGCGCCATCATCATGGCGCTGATCCGTGGCCGCCTGACGCTGAACCTGATGAAGCAGGCCATGGACACCACCACCAAGCTGTCCACCTTCGTGGTGTTCATCCTGGTGGGCTCGACGGTGTTCGGCCTGACCTTCCGGGGCGTCAACGGCGACTTGTGGGTGGAACACCTGCTGATCAGCCTGCCGGGCGGCGAGCTGGGCTTCTTGATTGCCGTCAGCGTGCTGACCTTCGTGCTGGCCTTCTTCCTGGACTTCTTCGAACTGGCCTTCATCATCGTGCCGTTGCTGGGGCCGGTGGCCGACAAGCTGGGCATCGACCTGATCTGGTTCGGCGTGCTGCTGGCGGTCAACATGCAGACCTCGTTCATGCACCCGCCGTTTGGGTTTGCGCTGTTCTACCTGAGATCGGTGGCGCCCAAGGACCGGTACAAGGACAAGGTCACGGGCAGGATGATCGAACCCGTCACCACGGGCCAGATCTATCGCGGTTCCATCCCGTTCATCGTGATTCAGCTGGCGATGGTGGCGGCGGTGATGGCGTTTCCCGGCCTGGTCATGCACTACAAGAGCGACGAGGCGCAGGTGGATTCCAGCAAGGTGAAGATCGAGGTCGATACGTCCTACGGCACCAGCACCTATGGCGGTGACGATCCGGGGGCGGACTTCAAGTAGCGGACCAGAATGCCGGCAGCGATGCCGGCATTTTTCTTTTGGGGATATCCCTAAATGGCGGTCCAAAGGTATTGCATACAAGATACCGTCATTGTGACCGCCGCTGTTCGGCGTGCGGCCTGTGCGTCTTTCCCCATTTCCTGTGTCCGGCCACGCGGCGTCTTGTCATGGCACGCGCGGACGGTGCCGCATTGCCTTGTCTTTGCCCTTGCCCCCGCTGGAGAGTCGTATGAATGTGTCCCGCCGCCATGCCCTGGCCGCGCTTGCCGCGCTGCCCCTGATGTCGCTCACCTCGCGCCTTGCGTGGGCGCAGACCGCATTTCCGGCGCGCCCCGTGCGCCTGCTGGTGGGCTTTGCGCCCGGCGGCCTGACCGACATTGCGGCCCGCGCGCTGGCCGAGCGCATGGGTAAAACCCTGAAGCAGAACGTGGTGGTGGAAAACCGGCCGGGCGGCCAGGCCATCATCGCCACCGTGGCCGTGGCGCGCGCCGAACCCGACGGCTACACGCTGGGCTTTGCCGGCACCAACGGCATGATCCTGAACCCCTTGCTGTACAACAACCTGCCGTACCAGCAGTCGGACTTCAAGCAGCTGGGGTCAATGGGCAAATCGCCCATGCTGTTGATCGTGCACCCCGACCTGGGCGTGAATTCGGTGCAGGAATTCATTGCGCTGGCCAAGAAAAAGCCCGGCGACATCACCTGCGCCCACGCCGGGCGAGGCGTTATCAACCACCTGGCGTTGCTGCATTTCCAGTCCAAGACCGGCACGCAGTTTCAAGACGTGCCGTACAAGGGCAGCGGACCCGCGTTGCTGGACCTGATGGCCGGCACGGTGCAAAGCACGTTCGACTTTCCCACGTCGGCCTTGGCCAACATCAAGTCGGGCAAGCTGAAGGTGCTGGCCGTGACCGCCGACAAGCGCCTGTCCAGCCTGCCCGATGTGCCCACCATGAAAGAGGCGGGCGTGGATGGCTTCGAGCTGTACACGCGCATGATGATTTCCGGCCCCGCCGCCATGCCGGCGGACGTGGTGAAGGTGCTTGAGAACGCCGTGCGCGAAGGCACGCGCGACCCCGGCCTGATCCAGCAATTCGCCGAGCAGGGCGTGGCCGTTGAGTTCACGTCGTCGGCGGACCTGGACAAGGTCATTGCCGACGAATCCGCCATGTGGGCCGAGGTCATCAAGGCCAACGGCGTGCCCAAGACCGATCTGAAAGCGTAAGGACGCACCGTGACCGACCAAGCCCGCATTACCGTCACCCCCGAAATCGCCCTGATCGACGTCGCCCGCGACATCCGCATCGAAGGCTTTCCGGCCTATGCCTTCATCACCGTCCGGGCCAGCATGCAGATGTGCGGCGCGCCGTGGCGCTCGCAAGCCGTGTTCGTGGCGGGCCACGACGGCAGCCTGGACCTGGGGCGCGACAGCCCCGTGTCCGGCAGCTACGCCGAGCCGTCCGCCATGGGCCTGGTGTGGTCCATGGTGTGCGAAGACATGAGCCGCGTGGTGTTTCCGCCGGATCGCACCGAGCCGCTGGTGATCCAGATCGACGCCACCGACGGGACGCAGCACGCGTCGGCGCAACTGGTGCAGGATTTTCTGGAAGAGGGCGTCACGCATCGCGCGGTGCGCGAACAGGTGGGCGGCATGACCGTTTCGGGCGAACTGTATACGCCGGCGGGGCCGGGGCCGCATCCGCTGGTCATCTACATGAACGGCTCGTCGGGCGGCGTCAACGCGCCGCGCGCCGCGTTGTTTGCCGCGCGCGGTTTCCAGTGCCTGGCGCTGGCCATCTTCAACTACGACGGCCGTCCGAAGTACCTGAACGACATGCCGCTGGAGTATTTTGAACACGCGCTGCGTTGGGCGCATGCCGAGCTGGCGCCGCGCGACGGCTTCGTGGCACTGTCGGGCATCAGCCGGGGCGGCGAGACCTCGCTGCTGGTGGCCTCGCACTATCCCGATTTGGTCAGCGCGGTGGCCGCCTACGTGCCGTCGCCCGTCATGCACGGCGTGGTCAGCGCGGGCTCGCCCGGCACGGGCCGCGATGCGCAGGTGTGGACGAAAAACGGCGAGCCGCTACCGCATCTGTGGCAGAACAACGCCAGTGCCGATTGGGAAGCAGCCTACGCGTCCGAGCCGCCGTATCGGCAAACCCACGCCTTTCTAAGCGCCACGCGCGATGCGGCGGCGGTCGAGCGCGCTCGCATTCCGGTCGAGAACTACCCCGGCCCGGTCATGCTGATCAGCGCGTCCGATGACGGCTTCTGGCCCAGCACCGCGTATTCCGAAATGGTGATGCGCCAGCGCCAGGCGCATGGGCTGCCCACGTTCCACCACGTGTGCATGGGGGCGGGGCATCACGTGCACTACCCGTACCTGCCGGCCACGCTGATCAGCAAGCCGCACGCAATGTCGGGCCTCCTGCTGGACGCGGGGGGGTCGCCAGCCGCGAATGCGGCGGGCAACGAGGGGTCTTACCTGGCGGTGCTGGAATTCTTGAACCGGGCAGCGGGTACGCCGGCCGACGGCTTGTGAGCCATGGGAGCCGGGGCCACTATTCCTCGGTAGCCCATTCCACCTGCACGCCCAGGCTGCGCAGGTTTTCCACGAACTGCGGATGCGCGCGGCGAATCGGCGTCGCGTTGCGGATTTCGGAACGCCCCTTGATGCTGCTGGCGACCATGAACAGCGCGATCGCCACGCGGATGATGTAGGGGCTTTCCACCACGGCCGGCGTCAGCGGCATGCCGCCGAACGTCACCACGCGGTGCGGGTCCGAAGAAAACACGTGCGCGCCGAATTTGGACAGCTCGCCCGTCCAGCCCAGCGCGCCGTCATAGACCTTGTTCCAGAACATGGCGTTGCCTTCGGCGCACACGCCCAACGCGATGAAGATGGGCAGCAGGTCCACCGGAAAGTATGGCCACGGCGCGGCTTCCACCTTGGTCAGCACGTTGCTGGTGAAGGGCGTTTGCACCTTGAGCGGGCCGGTGCGCAGCGCGCGCGACCAGCCGTCCTTGTGCTCGATCGTGACGCCGAACTTGGCGAAGGTGCGGTCGATCAGCGGGAAGTTGCCCGGCGTGCGGTTGCGCACCACGACATCGCCGCCGGTAATCGCACCGAGCGCGAGGAACGTGGTGATCTCGTGGAAATCTTCTTCAAAGGTGAACTCGCCGCCGCCCAGTGTTGCGCCACCGCGCACGGTCAGGCGCGACGTGCCGATGCCGTCGATGTCCGCGCCCATCATCACCATGAAGCGGCAGAACTCCTGCACGTGCGGCTCGGACGCGGCGTTGGTCAGCGTGGATTCGCCTTGCGCGGCGGCCGCGCACAGCACGAAGTTTTCGGTGGTGGTGACCGACGCGTAGTCCAGCCAGTGATGCGTGGCCGTCAACGGTCCGCTGCTGCGCACCAGCAACGACCCGCTGGCGCGTTCCACCTGCCCGCCGAACGAACGAAAAATGTCCACGTGCGGATCGATTTCGCGCACGCCCAGCGTGCACCCCTTGACGTTGTCTTCCAGCCGCGCCACACCGAAGCGCGCCAGCAACGGCGGCACCAGCATGATCGACGAGCGCATCTCTTCGGGCAGGCGGTGCGCGGTGGCGTCGAACGCGGTGTGCCGATGATGCAGCGCCAGCGTGCGCGTGGCTTCATCCAGCTGTACCTCGCTGCCCAAGGTGCGGAAGATGTCCAGGATCTTGCGCACATCGGTAATGTCCGGCACGCCATGCAGGGTCAGCGGCTGGTCGGTCAACAACGTGGCGCACAGAATTGGCAGCACCGCATTCTTGTTGGCCGAGGGAATGACGCGGCCGCGCAGGGGCGTGCCGCCGTGGACGATAAGGTTGGACATGGGGAAAGGGCGGCCGAAGCGCGGACCAGAAGCAAGAAGTGGCGGGAATTGTACTGGTACGCCCCGAGGTGGGCCCGCCCGCCGGGTGAACAAACGTATCAAACTGCAATCGACACGGCGCGGCACAGGGTGGGGAATACGGCGGGGAACACGGTGAGGTACGCGGCGATGCTAATGGCCCGCCACCAGCGCGCCGGACGTGCGTAATCCGGGCCGGAACGCATGGGCGTGCGCGCCCCACGCAATCAGGAAGGCGACGCCGACCAAGGCCAGCAGCACCCAGGGGAACGCGGCAACGCCCCAGGCCCCAAGCAGCATGCCGCCCACCACGCCGGCCGAGGCGATTGCCCCGTTCCAGGCCACCACGTTCATGGACAGCGCCACATCGGCGCCGTTGCCCGCCGCGTCGGCCAGCGCGGTTTGCAACAGGGTGGCGGCGCCGCCGAAGCTTACGCCCCACACCGCCACGCCCAGGTAAACAATAGCGGGGGTAACGGGCGCCACGCCAAACACCAGCGCGGTCACGCCGAACGCGCCCAGGCTGGCCAACACGGTGGCGCGCAAATGGCGGTCCACCAGTTTGCCGGTCACCCAGATGCCCGCCAGGGCGGCCGTGCCGAACACCAGCAACACCAGGTCCACGCGCTTGCCCAGCCCGGCCGGCGCCACAAACGGCGCGATGTAGGTATAGAGGATGTTGTGCGCCAGCATCCATGCGATCACCACGGCCAACACCGGGCGCACGCCCGGCGTCAGGAACACGCGGCGCAGCGGCATGCGTTCGTGCGACGACTGGCCCGGGTAGTCGGGCACCTTGGCCAGCACCCAGGCAATCAGCACCAAGGTCAACGCGGACATGATCCAGAACGCCATGCGCCAACCCACCGTGGCCCCCAACAAGGTGCCCAGCGGTACCCCGAGCGACAGCGCTACGGGCGTGCCCACCATCGCCAACGCCAGTGCGCGCCCCTGTTGCCACGGCGCCACCATGCGCCGCGCATAGCCTGCGATCAGGCTCCATGCCAGCCCGGCCGCCACGCCGGCGAAGAACCGTGCGACCAGCGTCAGCCAATAATTCGTCGACAGCGCGGTGGCGGAGTTGAAGACCAGGAAGCCGATGATGGTCATCAGCAGCACGGTGCGGCGGCGCCAGCCGCGCGTGGCGATCGTCAGCGGGATGGCGGCCAGCAATGATCCCAATGCGTAGGCGGTCACCATCTGCCCGGCCCATGCCTGGCTTACGCCCAGCCCGGCACTGACCTGGGGCAGCAGCCCGGCGGGCAGGGTTTCGGTGACGATGCAGATAAAGCCGGTCATGGCCAGCGCCAGCAGCCCCGCGACGGGCAGGCGGTCGGGCGCGGTCGGCGCGGGGGTAAGGGTAGGGGATGTCACACAAAATCCTTTTCTTGCCCGGGCAGGCAGGCTGTTGCGGTGCTCGGGAGATGCCCGGGCGGTGATTGTTCTGGTGGGCCGTCAGGGCGACGGTGTTTCCGAATTCGACGGTACATGTGTACCGATTGATATAAATGTAGAGGCGGGGCTTTCGCGTTGTCAACGACTTTTGTATCGATTAGTATTGATGTCGCGAATTTCGAGTCGCTGATTTCAACGGAGGCACCGGCATGGCGCAAATGGGCAGGCCACGCGCGTTCGACCGCGAACAGGCGGTGGATCAGGCGCTGCATTTATTTTGGGAACAAGGCTATGAATCAACGTCGCTGAGCCAGCTGAAAGCGGGCATCGGCGGCGGCATTTCCGCGCCCAGCTTCTATGCGGCGTTCGGCTCGAAAGAGGCGCTGTACCAAGAGGCCGTTCAGCGCTACCTGGACACGTACGCGCGCGTCACGGAGAGCCTGTGGGACGACGCCCTGCCTCCGGCACAGGCCATTGAGCTGGCGTTGCGCCGCTCGACCAAAATGCAGTGCGAACGCCACCATCCCAAAGGGTGCATGGTGGCACTGGGCGTCATGAGTGCGCCCGCCCCCCAGCACACCGCCGTGACGCAGCCGTTGACGCAGTCGCGCCAGCGCACGTATGCGGGTTTTATCCGCTGCGTGGAACGCGGCATCGCCAGCGGCGAGCTGGACCCCGCCACGGATGCCAAGGCGCTGGCCACGGTGTTCAACAGCTTTCTGTTGGGCGTGTCCATCGCGGCGCGCGACGGCGTGCGCCACGCGGTGTTCGACGCCGCCATCACGCAGCTGATGCGCCAGTGGGACGTGGCGCGTGCGCAGGCGGGCTGAGCCGAGGGAAGCGGTCTGAGGCGAGCTGAATCGGTCCGAAGCGACCTGAAGCGACCTGAAGCGACCTCAAGCAACCTCAAGCAACCCGGACGTAAGACGATGCGCCCATCGCTGACCGTCGCACCCGTCGCCTAGCCGGCGTTGGCAGCGCTGCCGCTTCCACCGTCACCCTCGCCGTCATCGCCCGCAAACGTCAGTTCGCGGGCGCGTTCGTCCATGTCGGCGCGGTCGCGCGCCAGGCGGCGGCGCAAGCGCCATGCGCCAAACCAGCCGCTGGCGTCGTTGATCTCGGCGCTAAGGCGTTGCAGGTATTCGTTATCGGGCGACAAGGCCAGCGCGCGGGCAATCCATACGTGGGCCAGATAGGCGTTGGCCTCGCAGCCACGGCCTTCCATGAAGGCGATGGCGTAGCTGCGGGCGGCGGTTTCGCGGTCGCCGTCGTGGTCCTGGTTCCACAGCCAGGGCAGCACGCTGTCCAGCGCGGCGCGCTGGTCTTCTTCCGACCCGCTGTGCATCAGCATCAGCCAGCTCAGGTTGCGCGCCGCCATGGCTTCCATGCGCGAGCCCCGGTCGGCCACGCGCCAATTGTTTTCCAGCCAGCCGCGGTACGTCTGGTATTCATGCGCCGCAATGTCGCGGCCTTCGTCGATGGCGGCGTAGGCCAGGTTGTTGCGCGCAATCAGGTCGCCCGCTTCGGCGGCCTGCGTCAGGAAATTTCTTGCGGCGGCCTTGTCGATGCCCGGATAGTTGGCGTCGATCTTGCCGGCATACAGCTCGCTAAGCGACATCAGCGCGTCGGCGCGCTGGCGCCGGGCGCCTTCCTGCCACAGGAACAGCGCGGCCTCGGGCGACACGTCGCCCCACAGGTTGCGGCCCAGCTGCGCCAGGTTGAAAGAGCGGTCCTTGCCGTCCAGAGCAAAGCCGCGTTCAAGCAAGGCCTGGGTGTCCAGCTCGTCCACCTGCAAGCCGAACAGGCCAAACTTGCTGCCCACCGCTGCCAGCAAGACGGCTTCCACATCGTCGCCCCAGTGCGCGCCGCGCGTCAGAACCAGCGGGAACAGGCGCTGTGCGTCCGGCATGCCCTGAAACCACACGCAGGCCTGCAAGGTGAACAGCACGCCGGGATAAGCGTCGTCCGCCAGATCGATGTTGGCGGGCGCCACGGCGCATGCGCGCGTCAACAACGCGTAGGCGTGCTGCAACAGCCCGGCGTTCCAGTGCACGTCGCCGTCGTCGTCTTCACGGCGGGCGCGCGCTGTCTGGAAGTTGGCGTAGTGGCACAGCGCGCGGCATTGCAATTCGGCGGACACATCCAGCGTCAGCCATTGCTCGAAGGCGTCGCAAAACGCCCCGTTGCGTTCGTCGTCGTCCACTTCCGGGTAGAAGGCGGGGTAGCCCAGATAATCCAGCTCTTTGTAAAACCGCAGCTCTTCGCGCTGTGCGTCGGTCAGCCCGGCGCAGACCGGGCCGTCGATGAAAGCCTGCATGTCGGCATGGCTGCCGTTCCATCGCGGGTACAGGAAGTACAGGTAGCTGATCAGCGCGCTCAGGTCGTTCGGGCGCAGCGCCAGCGACGTGCGCAGCCAATAGGTCTTGGGGTCGTCCTTGTCCTGGGGCGTGCGCGGGGGCAGGCCGTCGGGCCGCGAGGCCGGTAGTTCGGCCAGCCCCATGCCGCTGCGTTCGTCCAGCAGGCGCAGCGCCTGCTCCCAGACGTCGGGCGCCCAGCTTGCCTGCAAGCCGTCGTGCGACGCGGCCACGCCATGTTCCAGCAAGTCGGCCAGCCAGTCGGGCTCGTCCAGGTACGCGCACACGCGCATGGTGCGCTGCACGGCTACCACGGGGCGTTCGTGCAAGGCCATGGCGTGCAGGAATGCCGCCACGGCGTGGTCGCGGGCCATCATCGCGCCGGCCCACTGGGCATCGTTTACGTAGTCGGCAATGTTGCTGCTGCGTATGAGGCCAGCAATGCTTTCCCATTGGTTGCCGTAGGCCAGGTGGGCGTGATACGACGCCGGGCGCGCATCGCGCCAGGCGCGCACGCGGGCCAGGTTGTCGGCAGGCGCACGTTGCGGATCGCTGATGACGTCCAGCATCCACCGATACCCATGGCTTTCTCCGTCGCTGTCCAGCCAGCGCAAGGCGGCCGCTTCCAATAGGGCGTCCAGGTCGTCGTATTGGCCGGCGTCAAGCCATTCGCGCAGTTGCGCGCGGCGCGCGAGCAGGGTGTCGATCGTGTCGTTGGATGGGGTCATTCGCTACGGCAAGGTGGGTTCAGGGAACGGCGAACCCGGCGCGGCCGCGCGGAGGGCATGGCGCTTCGGGGCCGCTGTCTTTAACAACGGCAGCTTGGCCGGATAGTTAAATGGTGGGGGTGGCGGGCGCGGCGGGCTCGCGGCTTTTGCGGATCAGCACCGCGCCCAGGATGGTCAGCGCCAGGCCGCCGCCGACATAGGGCAGCCCGAATATCAGGGCCCAGAAAAACAGCGCGGTGTTGGCGTCGTTGGCCGCTTGCGCGCCCGCCGTGGCTGCCTGGTGCGCACTGAAATCCATGGTCAACATCGTAGCGGGGATGGTCAGCATCAACGCCACGCCCAGCACCACGAAACCCCAGCCAATCAGGCGGCGCAGGTCGGCAATGCGGGCCAGCAATACCGCGGCCACCACGGTGATCAGCAGCCAGACCGCGGTGCCGACGTACATCATTGTGTCGCCGTCCGCCGCGTCAGGATCGGGCAAGCCGGCCAGCAAAAGCGGAAGCAGCACGCCATAGCTGACCTTGCCGATAAGCAGCCCCAACACAATGCTGACGATCCATTTGACGCTGTTAGAGGGCATGCGGGATTCCTTCGGTTTCGGTGTGGGGCGGGTGTGCTTGTGCCCGCTACGCAGTGCAGGGTGCCGCGCTACTACGCGCGGCGGCGCAGCTTTTCTTGATGCAGCTGCCTGACCTGTTCTGCGAATTCGGCCACCGGGCCATCGACGGCCACGCCGTCAATAACGTCCTGAATGGCCAAGGGTTTCACACGCGACGGCGCCACGCCCGATTCCTGCATCCATTGCCGATACTGCTGCGACGAACTGGCATAGACGATGCGGCCCAGCCCCACCCAGCCATGCGCGGCGGAACACATCGGGCAATGTTCGCCCGACGTGTAGACGGTGCAGGAGGCGCGTTCGGCAGGCGGCACGTTGTTGGCCGCCCAGCGCGCAATCTCGAACTCGGGATGCTGCGTGTGGTCGCCGCCCGCAACGTGGTTGTGGTCTTCAAACAGCACTTCGCCTTGGGCGGACACCAGCACCGAGCCAAAGGGCTCGTCGCCCGATTCCAGCGCCTGCCGCGCCAGCGCCACGCAACGCGCCAGATGCTGCTTGTCGTGTTCATCGATCATGCGAAACCTCGTTGGTGTGCGGTGCCGGGGGCGGCAGATGCCGGAATGTCGGGGCACGCTGAAGCGTCAATAGCCCGTCGCGTCAATCGCGTCAATCGCGTCAATAGTAGATATCGACGTAATCGGTCAGGCGGCCGCAGCTTTCCATCTGCTGCAAGCGCCAGTACTTGCGCTTGCCGGTGGCGCGGAATTCATAGTCGCCCGTGCGTTCGCAGCGGCGGCCTTTCTCGGGCGCGTCCAGAATCAGGATGGTGCCGCGAAAGACAAAGCGGTCGCTGTCGATGGACACGATCTCGCCGTTGATCTTCAGGGTGCCTTCGAAGTTGGCCTGCGTGCCGTCGATGCGCACGACGTCATTGACGTCCTTGGCGCTGAGCTGGCCCCGATCGGCCGACCACAGCCACTGCACGGTGACGCCGCTATTGTTCATCAGGCGCTCGTAGGCGGCCTGGTTGCGTATGTCCGTCTTGGTGACCGGCGCCAGGGCCGTCGCGCTGTTTTGCTGCGTGGGCGCCGGTGCCCGCGCCGGGGTCTGGATCTGTGTCTGGGGCTGGGCCGCCGCACCGTTTTGCTGCGCCGGCGAATGGGCGCGCACAGGGTCGCTTTGCGCCGCGATCATCGGCGACGCCGCAGCCAGGGCCAGGCCGAACGCCAGCGGCAGGATGCGGGATAGGCGTTGATTGCGCTTGACGGGGTTCATATCGCGAGCAGGCGTCTTATGCATGTTCATGAAAAGTAGGGGCCTTTGGACGGCCGCCACGGACGTGGGCGGTTACGGGCGCCTAAATTAGCACGCTGATTGCATCTGGTAATTGCTGACCTTGCGCGTTATGTATCTATCCGTTAACAAGCTGCGCGAAAGGTGTAGCGAACCGGTGCCGCGCGGGGTTTTGGAGCGGGTTCGGCGCGTGGACGGCGGCGATGCCGATGTGGGCAAAGCGGCGTAGAGTGGCAACGTTGCTTTCCCGGCGCTACCCCTTTCTAAAGGACTTTCATGCTGACCGTGCACCATCTGGGTAAATCGCAGTCCGAACGTATTGTCTGGCTGTGCGAAGAACTTGCCATCCCGTACAGCCTGAAGGTCTACGACCGGGATGCCAACACGCGTCTGGCGCCGCCGGAATACAAGGCCCTGCACCCGCTGGGCACCGCCCCGATCATCACCGACGGCGACACCGTGCTGGCCGAATCCACGGCTATCGTCGAATACATCCTGGCCCGGTATGGCGATGGCCAACTGAGCGTGCCACCCAGCGACCCCGCCTATGCCGACTACCTGTATTGGTTCCACTTCGCCAACGGCTCGCTGCAACCGGCGCTGATGCGCAACATGGTGCTGGCCCGCGCCGAGGTGCCCGCCGACAAACCCGTGGCGCAGTTTGCCGACGCGCGCCGCCAGCAGGCGCTGGCGCTGGTCGACAAGCAATTGGGCAACACGCATTACCTGGCGGGTAATGTGCTGACGGCGGCCGACATTGTCGCGGTGTTTTCGCTGACGACGATGCGGCTGTTCTATCCCTACGACTTGTCGCCGTATCCGAACATCCTGGCGTACCTTCAGCGCATCGGCGCGCGCGACGCGTATCGCCACGCCATGAAGAAAGGCGATCCCGACATGGAGCCGATGTTGGCCTGAAAAGGGGGAAAGGCGATGGCGGCGGGCGCGTAAGCCAGGCGCCGCGCCATCGCAGGGCAGCAGATGAGTGAACCCTGGCCGCCCATGCCGTTCAACACAGCGGCAGGCGGCCAGTCATGCAATTACAGCGTCAACGGCGATATCTTGCTGCCGTCGATAGACATACCCGCCATCAGGCCGCCATTGTTCAGCACAAAGCCGACGATGGGCTGCTGGGCGGTGTACGAATCAAGCGCCCCGTTGGCGGCCAGCTTCGCGACGGCAACGGTGGCGTCCGCCCCGATCGTCCAGCCACTACTGGCGCGGAACTTGGCCAAGGCGTCATCCGTCATGAAAAGCAGCACCATGGCCTTGGACTGCGCGCCCGCCTGAAAGCCGATCGACCCCCCCGTGATGCTGTAGTAGTTGGTGTCCTGGCCATTCACGCGCAGCACGCCCGAGCCATGTTCCGCACCCACGATGAAGCTGGCGCTGAGCACGGCGGGAAACACCAGCACGCCACGGGCGCGCTGTACCAACTGCTTGGACTGCGGGGACGCTGCGTACAGCTGGGTCAGTGTGGCGTTGGCGGCGGTATTGAGTTCCTGCCGTTTTTCGGCGGAGGTGGGGGTCGCCTTGGGGCCATTCGTCGTGCACCCTGCGAACAGCACGCTTGCCACGCCCAACGTAACCGCCGCCAGCGTAGTCCGACGCCATGTTGAAGAGATCTTGTTCATTTGCGCTTCCTTTTTAGGTTGCATACGGGTTTGCGGACGCGTTTGCCAACGCGCTGCAAGGTTCCTGACGAACTTCTGACCACTCACATCGGGATGTCTCCCTGGCAGCAGATTACTCTCGTTAAGCGCGGTTTAACATCGCGATATGTTCCTGCTTATTCTTCTTTGGGTCGTGCTGGCGGTGGTGGTGGGCGTCATGGCCGCCGGCCGTGGCCGTCGCGGCATCGGCTGGACGGTGCTGGCCGTCCTGATCAGCCCGCCGCTGGCGGGTGCTTTTCTGCTGACGCTGCCGGACCGCTCACCCCGTGCGCGTGTACCGGTTGCGCCAACGCATGTCGATTGCCCGCGCTGCGCGGGGCGCATTCTTCGCGACGCAAGGGTGTGCCGGCATTGCGGGGGAAGGGTGGGGGGTTAGGGCTGGCGGCGGCACGTCCGCTTTCAGGTCCGAGATTCCGCGTCCATGTCGGCCGGCCATTGCACTCTTGGCGCCAAGCGCAGGGCCAGATTGCACGGCGGCACTTTGTTCGGGTCGTTGAATGTTTCGACAGCGGGCAGGGCGCCGGGTCCGTGCCGCATATAGGCGCGGACATAATCCCACGAACTGCCTTCGTCCTGGCCAACGCTTAACGGAAACCGATCAATCACCTGGTTAGTGCCCGGCTTGACGACCGCGATCGACACGCCCCACGTAATGATCAGGCCGCCTTGGCCGGTGGCTCCACGTTGCCGCCAGACTTCGGCGCGCAGGTCGGTCCAGTGATACGCGTTTGTGGTGACGTACCAGCGGGCGAAAGGGTTCCACCAGATGTAATGGAACCGGTATACGTATATTTTGCGGCGCAGCCGATTGAAGCGGATGGGCTCGTCACGGGGAATGGAAATATCAACCCGGATCATGGTGACGGTCCACCACAGCATCGCGATGGCGCCTACCGCGACTTCCAGCGGAAACATCGTTTTTGACGTCGCCAGGATGTATATCGAGAAGGCCAGCCACGTGATACCCAGTGGGGCCAAGGCCAACAGCAGCCCCCGCATTTTGTGCGTCTTGCGGCTTAACTCAAGGCAAGTGGTGTCCATCGAATTAATGGCGGGAATTTCATAGTCGCGGATCGGTGTTGATGAGTCTTCATCAGGCCCGGGCAAATCATGGACCCATCCGCGATGCGCGGGGGCAAGAGCGGGCCTGTTTGCACCACGAATCCCGTTTTTTTTTAGCAATACCGACTCCGGCGAGAAATGACGTTTCTTTGTTGGGCATTCATTTGCCGTTAGCGCTGCGCTCTGGCCGTGATTTCGCCGTAGAGGCTGGCATCGGCTGTGTCCGGCCAGTACCTGATTTTGAGCGTCGCGGATTCAATGTCTGCATCGTCCAGGTCTAGTAGGATTGTCCCGGCAATCAGCGGCAGCGTCGCGGTGGGGCGGTGTGTGGCGGCCTCGTCGACGTGGTATCCCGGTCGCTTGGGGACAGGTGATACTTCTCCAAGTGGTGAAGCCCTGTGCTGCTCTGCAATAACGACTTGTTCAGGGGTGTGCCTTTTCAATGCCATCGACATGGCATATCCAGACCGTTCTGCGGACCAGACAGGTAGGGTGATGCTGTATTCAAGCGTCGTTCCCCAGTGCATTCCGCTACCGATCACCAGCGCGGTCGACAGCCTTGGCTTGAGATGAAATCCAAAGCTCGTTTCCAGTCCCAGCAAAGCCGCGTTTAGAGCGCCGATTGCAGTATCTTTGTCTACGTTTGCCAGCACGCCTTTGTCGATTTCAATCTGTGGATCAGAGTAGGCTGGAACGGAAACGCCGGTTCTCGCAGCGTTCCACCATACGGCCGGGTTTTCGTCATGGTTGCCAAAATAGCAACGGCGTGCCCATTGTTCGAGGGAAGTGGATCTATTTCTTTTTGCATTTGCCGAAGCGGCGTAGGCGAGCAGACCCAAGACAATCGCCCATCCCAACGGACCAAGAAGCGATGACGCCCCGGCGAGTGCTGCGTACGCTGCGACCCATCCGGAAAGTATGGCGAGCCCACTGGCAAAGAAGTAACGGTTGCGTGCGACGACATCGCCGGATCGCCCCGCTCGTAGAGCGGCAGAACCGAACTGCAACCCTTCCACGACGCCCGATAGGGCACTCGTCACGCCGCCAAAGCGAATCATGCCCTTGCCCAGCATCAACGCGTTCGTAGCGCGCGTTTCGGCGATAGAGGCCCTTTTCATCGCCTGCACCACGCTTCGTATTCCCACGCCCGTCGCCTCAATGGCCACACCCATGGTGCCCATCGCGCTTGCCGCAACGCCCCCGACGGCTTCCGGGTATTGGTCACCCGTTACGCGTTCCAGCTCTTGCAGGCTGCTTTTCAGCCCATCCTGCTGGAAGAACAATGCGCCCATGGACAACGCCACGTCCAGGTTCGCCATCCCGCGCATACCCACGAAGGCCCCATGTGCTCGGAGCTTTGCATCGGCTGCCGTGGTGCGCAGCTGCCCGGCAATCGCCTGCGCCTTCGGTTCCAGTCCGCCCGCGCTTACCAGCACGCTGCGCCAGCCGGCTTCCATGGCGTTCGCACCGGCTTCGGAAACCGCGGTCAATTTCTCTTTTAGCCCTTCCGCTGTGTCCGCAATCCAAAACGTGGCTTTGAATACCTGGTTCTGCGCCGGACCGGGCAATGTCAACATGCCGCTGAAGATCAGCGCGCGGGCCTTCTTGCCGGCATCCTTCGCGGCCTTGTCGTACTGCTGGCGCATCTGCTGGGTAAGTAATTCCTGATACTCGCCCAATGTCAGTTCAAGCTGAACGCGCAGCATTTGGACGCGCTCGCATAGCAGCAGGGCGGCTTGATGCACC
>NZ_LBHW02000041.1:0-53789 GCF_001005835.2 Achromobacter sp. LC458 | reverse complement strand
CCGTGAACGCTGTTGCACAAACGGGTTGATCAGCGTCAGCCGATCGTCGATCGACATCGTGGTCTGCATGTCTTCGGTGTAAAGAATTTCGCTGCCCGCCGCCAGCGCGGCCGCCACGATGGCGGCGTTGGCGCGTGCAAATTGGCCGGCCCTACGCGCGCGCCCGCGCTCATCAGCCTAGTTCTTCAAGATCCCGTCCAGCGAATGCAGCACGATGTCGGTGGTGCTGCCCAGGCTGAGCGCAAATGCGGCGTATAGGGCGGCCAGCAGTAGCGCGGCGCTGAGCCAGGGCGTCCACCAGGGCCATTGGCGGCCGACGCGATAGCGGCGGGATGCGATGTTGGTGCTGGCGTCTGTCAGGGCTTCCGGGGTTTCGCCGCGCAGTTCGCGCAAGGCGCGGTGCAGCTTGACGATGATGGTTTGCAGTGCCTCGTTCTGGTTGTGCTGCAAGCCATACTTGCCTTTGAAGCCCAGGCACAGGCATAGGTACTTGAATTCCAGCACGTCGCGATAGCGCGCGGGGTCCATCATCATGCGCGAAAGGACCGTGAAGAATTTCTCGCCGCCCCAGGTCTCGCTGTGGTTCACGCTTAGCAGCGAGCGTTCCGCCCATGATGAATGCGCGCCCCAGGGCGTGCCCATCACGGCTTCGTCGATAAAGGTGCACAGCGCATAGCGGTACGCCAGCTGCGTGGCGCCGTCGTAGCCATGCTGGCGGATTTCTTCGTCCAGCGCGGATATCTGGTCGCGTACGGTGGCGTAGAGGTCTTGGATGTCGTCGTATTCGCTTAGTTTGCGCAGGCGGATCACCAGGCCGAACAGCGGCAGCGCGCCGTCCACCAAGGGGTTGTAGCCGTGGCCGCGCAGCTGAAAGCCCAGGTCTTCGTCGCGGTCGATATGGCCGATGGTGTCGTAGCCGATGCGCGCTTTGTCATTGATTTCGGGCGTGGCGGATGTGCGCAGGAACTTGCCGCTGGGACGCTCGGTGGTGGCGGGGGTCGTCATGTCATTGGCTCCTGATGGCCCACAGTTGCAATTCCATCTCGGGGTAGTCGCCGGCGATGTGCAGGCCGAAACCCGCGGTATCCCGAAGCATCTGCCAGGAAGGATGGCTGCGGTCGAACTGGAAATACGTGAAGCCCGCGTGGAACGGCAAATGGCGCGGCGCGACCGGCAACGGCTGCAAGGGGATGCCCGGCAGTTGCAAGCTGACCAGTTCGCCCAGCTTTTCCATCGACGCCACCTTGGTCTGCTGCATGAACTGCTGGCGCAACCGGTCCAGCGGCATGCGCGCGCGCACCGCCAGGATGAAGTCGGCGTCCGCATACAGCGCGCGGTCATGCACGGCGGCGGTCAGCACGCCATATTGCTGGCGCTCAATCGGCAGCGAGACGGCGCGCGGCTGCAACACCGTGCTTAGCGCGCGTCGCAGCGTGTCTTCCAGCATCCGGAACGATAGTCGGGGGTCGTCGTGCTGATAGGCCGGAAACTCTTGCGGCAAGCGCCCTTCGTCGGTAAAGGTGACCAGCTCGCCACACGCCTGGCTGAACGCGATGTACAGCTGTTCGGGGTGCACATGGCGCAAGCGGGACAGGTGCAAAAACCAGGGATGCAGCCGGTTCAACACCAGCAGCAGGTTGAAATCGGTGACGTCCGCCACGCCCGCCTGCCCCGGCGAGCCGATGCGTTCGGCAATGTTCTTGGCGCGTTCGCGCATCAGGCCGGCGATCTCGCCCAGGTAACGCTTGAGCGGCGGAATGGCGTTCAGCGACATGCCGGTGGGGTAGAACGCATCGTCCAACAGCAGGCTGCCGTCCGGGCGCCGATCCAGCAATCGGCACAGCGCCACGCCCGTGAACGCGCTGCGGTCCTCGCGTTCAAGCGTCAGCTGAAGGTTGGGCGCGGCCAGGTCCATCGACACGTAATCGCCTTCCTGGCTGTGCGTGTCGCGCACCTCTTCGCTGCGCGTCACGTAGCGTGCCTTGGCATAGGTGTCCGGCCATTGCACTTCCAGCACCCCGTCCGAACGCAGCGGCAGGGTCAGGTAGACGGTCTGGTTGACGGACGACGTATCGGTGATGGCCAGCGGCACGGGCGGCGGCTGGTCGTTGGGGATATCGAACACCGTGCCGTCCGGCATCACGCCTCGGGCCCGCACGATGGCGATTTTGCCGAAGCTCAGGTATTCCTGGTTCAGCTCCAGTTCGCTCAACCCATAAAGGTGTTCGCTGACCCCGCCGATGCGTTGGTTCGCGTGGTGTTCCAGGGCGCGGGCCTGCTGCTGAAAGTGCTGGGGCTTGACGAACAGCCCTTCGTTCCAGATGACGGGGTTGCGTGTAGTCATGGTTGGGATCTCGGTTGCGACGCGCGAAAGCTCTCATCGACAATGCCGACGCGGTTGCCGTGCAACGTCATCAACAGCGCGTAGCGGCGGCCATTGGGTTCCAGTCGGAAAGCTTGCTTCCATACCGCGCCGTTCTGATCGTGGAAGTCGGCCACGATGGCGACGTAGCGGGTGTCTTTATCGATGCGGGCAAAGTCGATGAATTTGAACTGGCCCGGCTGCAACACATAGTCGTCCTGGCTGATATAGGTGCTGCCCAGCGCCTTTTTCAAATCTTTGGCCAGTTGCTCCGGGTCCGCGTTCAGCAGCAGCGAATCGTCTTTCAGTTGCAGCACCCTGAAGGCGATGGGGGTCGCGGCGCCGCGCGGCGGCGGGGCGGGATCGGCCGGTGGCAGGCTGGGCCCTCGGCTGTACTGGCCCAGCCCAAGGCCCAGGCCTGTGCCGGTACCCGAACCCGCGCCCGTGTCACCGCCCGTGCCGGAACCCAGGTCGCCCGCGCCCCCCATCAGCGCCATCGCGCCGGGCGCTTCGGTAGCCGGCGCGCTGGCCAAGCCACCGCCCAGCGGCAAGGGCACGCCTGAAAAGCCCTGCTCCAGCACGTGCCGCCCGGAACCAAATTGCCGCCCCGGCAGGTAGTGCGCCGAAATGCCCGGCGGCACCGTCAGGTCGCGCGTGACGACGGCGCCCGTCGACGGACCGGACGCAGGCACGGACTTGGGCGGTGCATGGCTTGCCACACCCTCCACGCCCTGCGCGTCCGCCACGTCCGCCACCTCCGTCCCCTGCGCCACCTCGGCCGGATCACGCCACAACTTGGACGACCCGGTATCCACGCGCCGCAGGGGGTGCAAGGACGGGCGCCCCTCTTCCAGTTCCTCAAGCAGGCTGCGCAGGCTTTCGATCAGCTCCTGGCGGTCGCCGCTTTTCAGCTTGACCTCAAGCGGCCCTTCCTCACGGTTGGACGCGGGGTCCGGCCCGGTATCGGCGCTGTCGTCCGGCATGCTGGCGGGGTTGGGGTTGACGTCGGCGGCGGCGTACAGGCTCAGGCCCACCAGCGAGGGCTGTTCATCGGGTGGCCCGATCGGAATGGACGGGTCCATCAGAATCTGCCCCGTCTTGGACAGCACATCGCCCACCGTGCCGCAGGCAGTCAACAGCGTGGACAGCAAGACAACGACAACAAGCCGCTTCATTCGGCCTCCGCCCGCAACACCCGGTCGTACGCCTGCTCGAACACGTCCCAGAACAGTTTTTCAAAGCCGCGTTGGCGTGTGGATGCCAGCTCGTCGTAGTAGTGCGTGTACATGCCCCACGCCCAGCCATCGCCGCCGCCCGCATCCGATGCCTGGTCGGGGCGGTAACGGTTGAAGCGTTGCAGCAGCAGCGCCGGCGCCAGGCTGCGCAATACCGCGTCCAACCCGGCCTGGATCGCCAGCGTGACCGCGCCGTGGTGCGCGTGCAACTGCGCCAGGCTTTCGTCGACCGCCGCCTTGGGCGACAGGTGCACCACGCTGCGATCGGTGGCGAACATGGCGCGCACCGTGTCGGGATAGCTCAGGCCCAGTCGCAAGGGGTTGTCTTCAATCGGTTGCAGGCTGCGGCCCAACAGCCGCCGTGGCTGCGCGGCGTCCGGTTGCTCAGCGTAGACCCGGGCGATGCCGCGAATGGCGGCATTAAGCGCCTGCCCGGCCTCGTGCAACAGCGCTTGTCCGGCCTGCGCGTCCAGCGGCCCCAGCGGCACCTCCAGCCCTTGCATCAACAGCTCGGCGGCCTCGGTCGGATCGCCCACCATGGCCTGCCGGTTGTTCAGGCGATACGGTTGGGGCGATGGTTTATGCAGGGACTTCGGCATGGAAACTTCTCCGGGAAATGGCAAGGGAGAGCCGGTCACGGGCGACCCCGTCACGGCTTCGAATCGCGTGGTGGCAAGGTCTGCCTGGGTCGGCGCGGCCGAGCCGCCGCGGCGCACATCCCACGGTTCCATCACCACGGGAGGCGACGCGGCGGCGCGCTCGGCGGCATCCAGCGCCCGCAAGGGGTCGCTGTCGGCACGCGCGTCAAACGGTGTGCTCAGCGCCAGAAAGTCCGCGTCCACAGGCGCTGGCGCGGCGTCTTGTTCAAACACGTAGGAACCGGCGGGCAAGTCGTCATGGCCGCTGGACTCGCCTTCCAGGATCTCGGCTACCCCGTACTGCGCCAGGTGCCGCGCCGGGTCCAGCAATTCCTGGTGCGGATGATTCAGGTGCACGGTGATGTGGTACGGCCCTATGTGCAGGACGTCGCCGTCACGCAGCTTGGCGGCGACCATCTTGCCCAGCGGCGCGTCTGCATCATTCACGCGCGTCTGGCCGCTGCGGTCCACGACGCAAAAGGCGGCATCGCGATAGACGATTTCGCTGTGAATCGGGTCGACGCGTCCGCTCTTGTCGGGCAGCGTCCAATCGGCGCCACGTCCCCCTATCGTGCCGCCGGCGGCGTCAAAACTGTGACGCGGCTTGCTGCCGTGAATCAGGGATCCGGGGTTGGCGACAACAAGCGCCAACGCCGTGAGCGAGGTTGCGGTAGCGGTCATAGACGGGCCTTGATACGAACGGTGAATGGTCGGCGCGCCGCCGTGTGCTGGACAAAGCTGGTCCAGCCCAGGTGGGCGCCGGTGTCGCGTCCCAGGTTGAAGGGCGGCACCTGGTCATGCCGCAAGCCCAGCTCCAGGTCATAGGCGGCGGGGTCGCGCAACAGGAAGTCGATCAGCTTGCGCAGCCGTTCAAAGTTCTCGCCGCTGGGCAGGAATTCCCGGAACCGCGCCTGATCCAGATCGCCGATCACAATGGAGAACTTGCTGTAGCGCGTGCGCACCCGCCCGCCCACCACGAAGCTGTCGCCCAGCACCCCGTTGCGGCGTCCAAGCCGCAAGCGCTGGCTGTCCGCCACATGCATGTAGCGCTGCTCGAACTCGCGCACGCCCACGTGCTTCAGGTCAAAGCAATGCGCGACGATGCCCGACACCACCTGCGGTGAGCGGCTGCGGCTGGCGATAACGCCGGCAAAACTCAACAGCCGGCTCCAGGGGATAGGCGTGGCGCCGCGCAGTTCGACGTCGCCCAGGCCCACCATGGCAAACACATAGCGGGAAAACCGATCCCGCGCTTCCCGCCGGAACCTGACGTAGTAGCGGTATTTGCGCCACGCCTGATGCAGCAGCGTCAACAACCGATGGTTGAAAAAATCCAGAAACGCCGGGCGGATGCCCACGCCTTGGCCGTACTCGTAGGCCAGCCGGTCCAGGTAGTGGCCGGGCAACGGGGAGTCCGGCCCGTGCAGGCCGAAGAACGTTGCCTGCACGTGGTAGTCGGCGCGCGCGCCGGCAGGCATGCGTTCGGCCAACGCCACGTCCGATGCCGGAAACCCCAGCCCCGCGTAGCTGCTCAGGCGCACACGCTGGCGCTCGGGCTCGTGGCTATCCCGGGACTCCAGATCATCGTCATGCAGGCCGTGCAGTTGCTCCAGCAACCGGAAGAAGTCGTAGTTCTTCGCATCGGCCAGCAAATGGTCCGCTAGATCAGCGGTTGTCTTCCTGTTTGCATCGGCCATTCGTAGTGCTCGTTGTTACCGGTGTTGGCGGCTTCCAGCAGGTGGAAGGAATTGATGCTGGCGTACAACGCAAAGAAGTGGCTTAACACCGTGCCGAACAGATACAGATCGCCCTCGCAGAGAAACGCGGCGGGATCCAGCTTGAGCCGCGTCTTCAGGCCCCGTATCGGCAAGCCCTTCATGAGCAGGTCGGTGGGTTGCGTGACGGCGTCGCCGATTCCGTCCAGCCGCTTGCTGCCGGCGCGCGCATGCTGGATGTCATGCAAGGCCGCGAAGTCATAGGCACGCAAGACAGCCTTCAGCGGTTCGGTGGACAGCAGCGACAGATAATTCAGCGACAGGTTTGAAATCAGCGTCCACTGCAACGCGCCGTCCAATACCGGCCGGTACGGCGCGGTCGGGCGCACGATGTTGCTGTAGGTGGCGAACGTGGGCGTCGTCTGCGTCTGCACGCAGATATCGCCCACGCCCAATGCCAGCGGCAAGTCTCGATTGGTGCACGTCAGCGCCAGCGAGACGGTTTCGTCTTCGTCGATGTAGTCGGTTTCGTCGCCACGGATAAACGCAATGCGATGCGCGACGCCCTGCTCGCCGATGGCGTTTTCGATGCGGCTGCGGTAGTACAGCGCGTGGCGGCCGCGTGCGTGTTCGATTTCGTGTTGCAGCGATTCAAACGGATGAAAGGTGCGCAGGTAGCGGCCGCGCTTGCCTTCGGCGACTCTCTGCCAGCCAGTAACTTCGTCGATGCTGAATATTTCGCATGCGTCGGCGCGGTGGCCGCCGGGCAACAGTCGCTGGTCCACCGCGCGCCCATTCAGGTTGATCGGCTCGGCATCCTGCTCGAACAGATTCACCGCGGGCGCGCAATACAAGGCCAGATCACCGATGCGTAGCCGGATGTCGGCGGGCATGGGCCGCGTGAAATGGAATTCCAGCCGCACGCGTTCGGTCGTGGCCTCGGGCCACAACGAGCGCAGCGCATTCAGGCTGAAGAAAAGGAAGCGACGCGGAAAAATGAAATATTCCTGAAGGATGCGATACCCATCGAAGACATTCCTGGGATACGGCAGCAGCGATTCTTCGGGCGCAAAACCGGGAAACGTGACCTGCCGGGGCGAGAGCGTGCGCGTCTGCCCCCCTGCTTCCAGGCGGATTTCGCCCAGGTAGCAAGACAGCCACAGGTACAGCGTCATGGCGGTGGTGTCGTCGCCCGACAGGTGAAAATCCAGTTTGTCGCAGTCGAAGGTATCGATGGCGTTTCCCGCCAGCGGCGCCAGATCGACGCGCATGATGGATTTCTCGCGCGTATGCGCATCGCTGACCTCGACGATTTCCAGCGGATAGATCACCACGTCCGTGCTGGTACGAAACTGGCAACGGGTGCCATCGACCGGCCGCGACAGCACGCGCGTGCCCTTCGGAATCACCTGCCGCGTCGTGATCGCGCGTTCGACCGGGGTGAACCGCATGATGGTCGCGCTGGGCAAGGGCCGCAGGTAATTCGGCCAAAGCAGTTGCAGCAGCGAATGGGTAAGTTCCGGTAGGTCGTCTTCGATCTTCAGGCGCAGCTTGGCCGTCAGGAACGCAAAGCCCTCTAGCAGCCGTTCCACGTCAGGGTCGGCGGCCTCGTCCCCCAAAAACTGCGACAGCTGTGGGTTGTCACGCGCGAACTCGCGTCCAAGCCGCCGCAGGTAATCGATCTCTTCGCGAAATTTTCCTCGCAACGGCATGTCGTCCCGCCTCCGTGGCACCGCGCTCAAACAACCCGGGCGTACCGGTCCTGATGGTGAATCACCAGATCGATCTCCACTTGTTCTTCGTGGTTCATGACCGGTACCAGGCATTCCAGCCTGAAGTTCAAACTAAGGGGTTGGGCAGGGTCCGGCCGCGAATGCACGTGCAGGACCTTGATACGCGGTTCAAAAGCCAGAACCGACGCGCGGATGTCCTGGCTGACGTGCGCGAGCAAGTCGGCGCTGCCCATCGCGGCGTCGTTGAAATCATGCAGCCCCAGCTCGGGGCTGCTCATCGAGCAGCCCCGGCGGCTATTGAGGATGCGTTCCAGGTGGCGTTTGATGGCGTGGATGCGTTCGGCGGCCAGCTCCTGCCGGGAACGGGTGCGCCGGGGCTGGGCGTCCGGCACCAGCCGTTCGAACAAACTGCCCTGCCCCCGCGACCTGGGCATCCGCCTGCCCCTTTATTCCTTGTCCAGCCTGCCAACCAGCGACAGCTCGAAGTTGGCGCCCATGTACTTGAAGTGCGGACGCACCGCCAGCGACACCTGGTACCAACCGGGATTGCCATCGATGTCCTGCACCATGACCTTGGCGGCGCGCAGCGGGCGACGGCTGCGCACATCGGCGGACGGGCTTTCCTGGTCGGCGATGTACTGCCGCAGCCACGTGTTCAGTTCGCGCTCCAGATCCTGGCGTTCTTTCCAGCTGCCGATCTGCTCGCGCTGCAACACCTTGATGTAGTGCGCCAGGCGGTTGACGATGAACATGTACGGCAGTTGCGTGCCCAGCTTGAAGTTGGTCTGCGCGGCCTGGCCTTCCGGCGTCTTTTGGAACAGCTTGGGTTTTTGCACCGAGTTGGCCGAGAAGAACGCGGCGTTGTCGCTGTCCTTGCGCATCGTCAGCGCGATGAAGCCCTCTTCGGCAAGCTCAAATTCCTTGCGGTCCGAGATCAGCACTTCGGTGGGGATCTTGGCCTGCAACTGACCCAGCGATTCGTACAGGTGCACCGGCAGGTCGTCCACCGCGCCGCCCGACAAGGGGCCGATGATGTTGGGGCACCAGCGGTACTTGGCAAAGCTGTCGGTGATGCGGCTGGCCAGCAGGTACGACGTGTTGCCCCACAAGTAGTTCTCGTGAGCCCCGTCGATGGTTTCGCGGTAGTTGAAACTGTTGACGGGATTTTCCAGCGGGTCGTACGGTTGGCGCAGCAGGAAGCGCGGCATCGTCAGGCCCAGGTAGCGCGCGTCTTCGGATTCGCGCAGGCCGCGCCACTTGGTAAAGCGCGGGCCTTCGAAGATGTCTCGCACTTCCTTCAGGTTGGGCAGTTCCTGGAAGCTCTTGATGTTCAGGAACTCTGCCCCGGCCGCGGCCAGGAACGGGGCGTGCGACATGGCGCCAACGGAAGCCACATAGGCAAGCAGCTTGATGTCGGGCGACGACGGGCCGAACGTGTAGTTGCTGACGATGGTGGCCACCGGCTCGCCGCCGAACTGCCCGTAACCTGCCGTGTAGACCTGCTTGTACAGGCCGCTGCGCGTGATGTCGCCGGCGCTTTCAAAGTCTTCCAGCATTTCGTCTTTGGTGACGTGCAGGACTTCGATCTTGATGTTCTCGCGAAAATCGGTGCGGTCCACCAGCAGCTTCAGGCCGCGCCAGGCCGACTCCAGCTCTTGCAACGGCGCCTGGTGCAGGATCGCGTCCATTTGCAGACCCAGCTTGCGATCGATCTGCGCAATCATCTGGTCGACCAGCTGCTTGTTGACCTGTTGTTGCGGTTCTTGCGTTCGTAGAATTTCCGAGATGAACGCGGCAACCCCGCGCTCGGCCACGGCATAGCCTTCGTGACTGGGTTCGATGCGGGTCTGGGCCATGATCTGCTCCAGCAACCCGATCGACGGCTTATCTTCCAACTTGGCGGCGGCTTGGGCCTTCATGCTCATATCCTTTGATTGCGGTTTGGCATTGCGACAGCAAGGGCGGCTTACGCGGCCGGCTTGTCCAACACAAGGTTCAGTTCCTTGGCCAGCGCCGTGCGCGCCTTGTCATCGGCCAACAGCGTCTGCAACTGTTTGCGAAACGCCGGCACGTTGCCCAGCGGGCCCTTAAGCGCCACCAACGCTTCGCGCAGGTCCAGCAGCTTGTTCAGCTCGGGCACCTGCCGGGCGATGGCGTCAGGCGCGAAGTCCTTCATGCGCTTGAAGTTCAGCGACACGTTCAGCGTGTCGTCTTCCTGCCCGGCCTCGCCCAAGCGCGAAGGCACCTGCATCGTCAGGGCCAGGCCGGCTTCGCCCATCACGTCGTCAAAGTTGTCCTTGTCGATGCGAACGGCCTGGCGCTCTTCCAACGCCGTCTCTTCACCGTGGCCTTTGAAGTCGCCGGTGATCAGCATCTTCAACGGCAATTCCACTTCGGCTTGCTGGTCGCCGGTGGCGGGCACGTACTTGATGTTGATCCGTTCCGGCGGGGCGACGGAGACCGATTTCTTCGACATGAAAGCTCCTGTTGTGAATAAGACAAACCACTCGGGGCTACCGCGATAAGTAGTGCTGGGATGCTAAGAGCGTGGGATACGAAGTCGCAATAGGACGAATAAGAAAACGCCGGAACATTCTCGAACGTGGGCTTTTCGACTTAGTAGTAACCGCGATATTTATGTCTTTCTGATTCCTCCTATGGAAATAAAAACCGCGCCATGGTGTCGTTGCGGATTACTTCTTTGTTCGAAAGTGTGTGAGTCATGATCAGAATTGATCTCTCTTCCCTCATCGATCGCTTGAACCCCATCTGCCGCCAGGCGGTCGAAGAAGCCGCCAGCCTATGCATCAGCCAGCATTGCGCCGAAATCACCGTTGCGCATGTGCTGACCAAGCTGGTGGATCAGCCGCTGTCCGACATGCGCGTGCTGATCCAGCACGCCGGCCTTGACGCCGATTCCGTGCGGCAGGCGCTGGCCGGCGGCAACCCTTATCACGAGGCCGCGCCGGGCCAATACCCCAGCTTTTCTCCGCTGCTGATTGAATGGCTGCAAGAGGCCTGGCTGCTGGCGTCGCTTGAACTTGCACAGGTCAAGCTGCGCGGCGGCAGTCTGGCGCTAGCCGCGCTGCTGAACCCCGGGCGCTACCTGCCATTGGCCGCCATCACCCTGTTCGAACACGTCAACCGCGAAGCGCTGCGCAAAGCGTTCAACACACTGTTCGCGCAGTCGGCGGAATCGCCCGGTCCCGGGGCGGACGCGCCTGCCACGCCGATCGATGGCGACGACACGGCCCTTGCCAGATACGGGCACGACTTCACCGCGCAGGCCCGCGCGGGCACGGTTGACCCGGTGCTGTGCCGCGATGCCGAAATCGACTTGATGATCGACATCCTTTCGCGGCGTCGCAAGAACAACCCCATCGTGGTGGGCGACGCGGGCGTGGGCAAAAGCGCGGTGGTGGAAGGGCTGGCGCTGCGCATCGTGCAGCAGCGTGTGCCCGAACCATTGCGTCACGTTGCGCTGTGGGGCCTGGACCTGGGCGCGTTGCAGGCAGGCGCGTCGGTCAAGGGCGAATTCGAAAAGCGCTTGAAAAGCGTCATTGACCAAGTCAAGGCGTCGGCGGGCCGCATCGTCCTGTTCATTGACGAAGCCCATACGCTGATCGGCGCGGGTAATGTGGCCGGCGGCAGCGATGCCGCCAACCTGCTCAAGCCCGCCCTGGCGCGCGGCGAGCTACGCACCATCGCCGCCACCACATGGTCGGAATACAAAAAGTACTTTGAAAAAGACCCCGCGCTGACGCGTCGCTTTCAGCTGGTGAAGCTGGAAGAGCCCACCCAGGAACAAGCGGTGCATATTCTTCGCGGCTTGCGGGCGACCTACGAACAGGCGCATCGCGTCTACATCGGCGATGACGCCTTGCGGGCCGCCGTCAGCCTGTCCGCGCGTTACCTGTCCGGCCGTCAACTTCCCGACAAGGCCATCGATGTGCTGGACACCGCCAGCGCACGCGTTGCGACCGCGCTGGCCGAGCCCCCTCGCCGCTTGACCGCGCTGGAGCACGAGCAGATGCAGATCACGGCGGAACTGGCCCAGTTGCGGCGCGATGCGCGCGCGGGCCGCGCGCCCGACCCGCGTCGCATTGCCCAGCTTGAAACGGATGGCGTGGCCGTGACCGAGCGCATGGTGGCGCTGCAACAGGCATGGGAGCGCCAACAGGCACTGGTGGATAAGATCCTGGGCCTGCGCGCCGCGCTGCCGTCGCAAGACGCGGTCGCGGATACCCTGGTCGCGGATGGCGACGGCTCGGGCGATGGCGACGTGCTGGCCGCCACTGTCGCTGAACTTCACCACCTGCAACGCGATGGCGCGCTGCTGCACGCCGACGTCGGCCACGAACAGATCGCACAAGTCATCGCCGACTGGACCGGCATCCCCGCCACCATCATCAGCCGTGGCCAGATGGAACGGCTGACGCAATTGCCCGACGTTCTGCGCGCGCGCATCAAGGGCCAGGACGCGGCCATCGACCGCATCCACAAGCACCTGTTGACCGCCATGGCCGACCTGCGCCGGCCCGGCACGCCCTTGGGCGCGTTTCTGCTGGCCGGCCCCAGCGGGGTGGGCAAGACCGAAACGGCGCTGGCGCTGGCCGACGCGCTCTTTGGCGGCAGGCAGTTCCTGACGACGATCAACATGTCGGAATTCCAGGAACGGCACACCGTGTCGCGGCTGCTGGGCGCCCCGCCCGGCTATGTCGGGTACGGCGAAGGCGGCGTGTTGACCGAAGCCATCCGGCGTCAGCCCTATTCCATTGTGCTGCTGGACGAAGTGGAAAAGGCCCACCCCGAAGTCATGAGCCTGTTCTACCAGGCCTTCGACAAAGGCGAGCTTGCCGACGGCGAAGGCCGCCAGATCGACTGCAAGAACGTGTTGTTCTTCCTGACTTCGAACCTGGGCTTCGACCAACAGGACGGGCAGCTTGCCGACCTGTCCGAAGACGCCTTGCGCGCCCGCTTGGGCGCCTTCTTCAAGCCCGCTCTGCTTGCGCGGATGCAGCTGGTTCCCTACCAGTACCTGGGCGAAGACGTGCTCGACCAGATCATCCATAGCCGCCTTGAGCGCCTGCGCGTGCAGTTTGCCGCCCGCTACGACGCCACCCTGGACATTACGGCAAGCGCCCGCGACGAGTTGCGCGGACGCTGCATCCGCCACGAAAACGGTGCGCGCCTGCTCGACGCCAGCATCGACGGCGAACTGCTGCCGCCGCTGTCATTAGCCGTGCTGCGGCGGCTGGCCACGGGCGAGTCCATTGGCGGCGCGCATCTGCATTGGGCCGAGGGCGCATTCACCGCCCAATTGCATTGAGGCCCGACATGGACGCGCAAAGCGTGGCAAACGTTGCCCGCGACATGGCATGCGCCAGCCGGCCCGACGCGCTGGCGCAAGTTTTCGTGGCCGCCTGCGCGGCAGCGCCCGCCATCTCGGCCGCCTGCCTGTACGCGCGCAACGCCACGGGCGACGCGCTGGTGCCGTTGGCGTCGGCCGGGTCTCCCGGCGCCGACCTGCACGACATCAGCATGGACGCGCTGGACGACCCCCTGGTCTACGCAATGACCAGTGGCAAGCCCTGCCTGGTAGAGCAGATGTCCGCTCTGGTGGGCGTGGGGTCCGGCTTCGAACGGCTGCGTGAACGCCTGGGCGCACGGCATGGCTTGCTGGTCGTGCCCTTGCTCGATGCACGCCGGCAGTCGTTGGCCGTGTTGGTTCTGGCGGGGCCGTCGCTGACCTTGTCCACGTGGCGCGACCACCCCGTCTGGCGCGCCTTGCAAGCGATGCACGAAGCGCTTTTCGCACGGCTGCACGCCCAGGCGCATGCCGCCGACGATGCGCGCTACCAACAGGCGCTACGCCAGACCCCGGCGGCCGACGCAGGCAAACAGCGCGCCGCGCGCTTGCTGGCGGCCGAATTCATTGGCGTCAGCGCCGCGGCGAAAGCGGCACGGGAAGCGATGCTGCGTTTCGCGGATTCGGCGTTGGCCGTGCTGCTGACGGGCGAAACGGGCACAGGCAAGGACCACGCCGCCTGGTTGATACACCAGGCCTCGTCACGCAACGGCAAGTTCGTGCCCGTGAACTGCGCGGCCATTCCGCAAGACCTGATCGAAGCCGAGTTGTTCGGCAACGTGCGCGGCGCATACACCGGCGCCGTGCAGGCGCGTACCGGCCTGGTTGCCGAAGCCGACGGCGGCACGCTGTTCCTGGATGAAATCGGCGACATGCCCATGGCGTTGCAAGGCACGCTGTTGCGGCTGCTCAATGAAAAGAAGTTCCGGCCGCTGGGCGCCACGCGCGAGCACGGCTCGGACTTCCGCCTGATCTGCGCTACCCACCGACCATTGCCGCAACTGATCCGCGATGGCCGTTTTCGCGAAGACCTGTACTTTCGGATCCGGCAACTGACGCTGGCCCTGCCGCCACTGCGCGAGCGTCCGGAAGACATTCCCGCGCTGGCCCTGCACACCGTTCTGCAACACAACCGAGAACGGCAGACTCGCGTGGCGGGTATCGCGCCGGACGCCCTCGCGGTGCTGGCGGCGCACGCCCTGCCGGGCAACGTGCGCCAGCTTCGCAGCCTGATCCTGGTGGCGTCCGAAAGAACAGCGCCAGGCCAGGCCATCCGCGCCGACACGCTTGAACTGTCGCAGGGCGACGTGCCGCCGCTGGCGGGCCACAGCGCCGGCGCCGATCTGCTGCATGGCCTGCTGCATACGGACAACCTGCCGCAGGCGCTGGACGCCTTTCAAAGCCTGGTCATCCGTGCGCGCCTGCGGCAAGTCAATGGATCTCGCACCCGGGCGGCCCAAAGCCTGGGTATCCCCAAACGTACGCTGGCGCGCCGCTGTCAGGCGTGGAATCTGGATCGGGAGGACCACACTTCATGAAACTTGCCCCTAGCTTGGTTGTGCTGATGCTGGCCGCGCCCGTCGGGCAGGCGGCCAACGACCTAGACGCGTTCGCGCGCGACTGCACGCAGATCGTGTCCGGCGTTGAACGGCTGGCCTGCTTTGACGCGGCGGCGGGCACACCGCCCACGCTCTCCGCGCCGCTGAACGGCCATCGGCACACGGTTGCGCTGGACCCGGCCGCAGGCATCCCCTCGACCGCCGAGCCGGCCCCGGCCCTCGACGCGGCGACCGCGCTGCTGCCGCCTTCGGCCCGTGCGTACGACATCGTCAGGCAGAACGAATCGACACGCCCGGAGGACGACAGGTCGTTTTTGATAAGCGACTCGAACGAGCCGCCCGCCGGACAGCAGCGCGTGGTGATTTCCGCGCCCGCGTTGAACATGCGCCCACCTATCTATCTGGCCATCACCTGCCTGTCCAACATTTCGCGCTTGCAGCTACTGGCCGACCGGCCGTTTGAACGGCACCAGATGTCGGTGCGCCTGTACATGGACGACCGTCCGCTGTCGCCCGCGCGGCCGTGGCGCGTGCTGGACGAAGGCAACGTGGCGGACGCCGGCCGGGGCCTGGTTGCCATCGAACAACTGCGGCCCTTCGTCGCGGGCGCGCGGCTGCGTGTGGAAAGCGACTATGCGCCCGTCAACGGCCTGACGTTCGACGCCACGGGCCTGCAAGCGCTGTTGTCGCGCCAGCGCGAGGCGTGTCACTGGTGACGCACTACGCCCCGCTTGACATGGATGCCCTGCTGGCGCCGCTGGACGCCCGCCAGCCCGCCGGCCACTTCGACGAAGAAGACGAAACCTTCCAGGCGATCGACCACGAGATGATCAAACTGGGCGGTCTGCAAGAAGCGCGGCTGGACTGGCTGTACGTAGACGAGGCCGCTCGCCAGTACCTTGCGTCACAGTGCAAGCATTTCCGCGTCGCGGGCCACCTGATTTCCGCGCGCATCAAGGCGGGCTCATGGCGCCGCTGGGCCGAAGCGGCCGATGTGCTGGCGGGCATGGTCGAGCACTACTGGGAGACCGGGCATCCCAAGCCCGGCCCGACGGGTTACCTGGGCAAGCGCCGACTGGTGTCCTTGTTGGCCGACCGCCTGCGCGACGCGCTGGGAACGCTGCCGGCCGCCAGTTTCAACCAGGCGGATCAGGCGCGCGCGCAGCAGGCGCTGGACCGGCTTCAGGCCAGTGCGCCCGAGGCCAAGCTGGACCAGGCATTGCTGACCCGGTTGGAAGCGCATTTTTCCCGCCGCGTCGAACAGGCCCGCTATCCCGACGCCGCGGCATCGGCCGCCCCCAGAAGAGGTGCCGGGCAACAAGGCGGCCAGGCCATCAGCGAGAGCTTTTTCGGCGGACCCGGTGGGTCTGCCAGTGGGTCTGCTGGCACCCCTGCCAGCTCCTTTTCCAGCGCCGCGCCAACCGCCTCGCTTAGCGCCGGCGACGAGCGTGAGAACCGCCGATCCCTGTTGAGCGTGGCCGAATTCATCAACCAGCAGGACGCCTACGACCCCACCGGTTACCAGCTGCGCCGCTTCGCCCTGTGGGCGCATCTGCACGCGGCGCCCAATACGCGCCACGGCATGCGCACCGAATTAATGGCGGTGCCGGCCGATATCGTGGACGGCTACGGCGAAGCCCTGGCCGGCAACGCCGTCAACCCGGCGCTGCTGCAACGGGTTGAAAAAAGCGTCGTCGCCTCGCCCTACTGGATACGCGGCAGCTTTCTGGCAGCCGGTATCGCCGCGCGCCTTGAAATGAAGGACGCCGCCGCCGCGATCCGGCTTGCCACGGAACGCTTCGTGCGCCGCATTCCCGCGTTAGTGGACCTGAGCTTCAGCGACGGCCGCGCCTTTGTCGACAGCGAAACACTGGCCTGGATCAGCGGCGCGGATGCCCACGACGGCAGCGTCGGCCCGCATCCGGAATTTGCCGCCCTGCGTGAAGAACTGATTGCGCAGCTGGACAGCGACGGTGTCGAAACCGTGCTGCATCGGCTGCAAGAGCAACAGGGCAATTCGGAATCGCCACGCCAGCGCGCGTACGCCACCGTCATCGCAGCGGACCTGCTTGCCGCTCGCGGCCTGTCATGGCTGGCTCAGAACCTCTACACGAATGTGGCCGTCACGCTGCGCGCGATGCCCGCCCACGAATGGGAGCCCGAGCTGGCCGAACAATTGAACCCGTACCTGCCCGTCCGCCCCGCCAGCGACGCGGACAGCAAGAGCCAAGGAGTCCTGCGATGAAGAATGTGTGGTCGATGATCAAGCGCTACGGCATGCCGGTCGCCAGCCAGTTCAAAAGCGCCATGCCGATCCTGGTGCTGATCGCCATCGTGTTCCTGCTGATCGGCCTTTGGTGGCTGGGCCCGTTCTGGACCTGGCGTGGCCAGCAACCCCTTGCCGATCTGACCCTGCGTATCCTGTGCACGCTGCTGATCCTGATGGCGCCGGCGCTGGGGTGGCTGTGGGCGCTGCGCCGACGCAATCGCCGGCTGGAGGCCGAGCGCGGCGCCTTGGCGCAGCGCGAAGACGACCCGGTGCTGCGCTTCGTGCAGGCGCAAGAGCGCGCGCTGGATCAAAGCCTGAACGTGCTGCGTTCCAACCTGAAGGGCCGCAACGCGATCTACGAGCTGCCGTGGTACCTGGTGCTGGGTCAGGAAAATACCGGCAAGACCAGCTTCATCAACCGATCCAGCCAAAGCTTTTCACTAAGCAACGAGATCAAGGCCGGCGTGCGGCGCGCGTATGCGGACCCGGACCTGGCGTATGACATCGATTGGTGGATGGGTGATGAAGCGGTGCTGATCGACCCACCCGGCGAACTTGTCAGCCAGACAGAGGCCGCGCCCGCGCCAGAAGTCGCGGACCGTGTATCGGATCGCGCCATGTCCGGCGGCGCGGCGGCAGCTGCTGCTCAGGCCGCCCCGCAAAGCGGCGCGCAAGTCGCCGACCAAGCCGACGGTCCAGTCACCCCGCAATCTCCCCCACAATCTCCCCCGCTGGCGGCGCCCTCGTCGCGCTCGCTGGGGCAGGTCTTGTTGCCGCCCGGCGCGCACGCAAGACTGTGGGCCGGGCTGTTGGACTGGCTGGGTCGCAACCGCAGCCGGCGCCCGCTGAACGGCGTGGTGTTGATGGTTGACCTGGTGACGCTGCTGAATCAAAAAGCCAGCGACCGCAAGGCCTTGGCGATTTTGCTGCGCACGCGCCTGGCCGAACTGAGCCGCCACCTGGGCACGCGCCCGCCGCTGTATGTGGTCCTGAGCAAGTTCGACCTGCTCAACGGATTCGAACCGTTCTTTGCCCGTCTGCCGCGTGCCGTGCGCGAAGACATCTTCGGCTTCACCTTCACGCTGGACTCGGTGCATGACTACGACGCGTGGCTGGACGAGCTGGCCGGCCGCTATGACGGCTTCATCCAACGCTTGAACGAACAGATATTCGACGCGCTGGGCGAGGCCGCCACGATGCAGGCGCGCGAAGCGCTGTTTTCGCTGGTGCGGCAATTGGCCGGCATGCGGCCGGTGCTGCTGGGCTTTCTGGAAGACGTCCTGGGCAGTGACCGATACATCACGCCCGCCCTGCCGCGCGGCGTGTATTTTTCGTCCGTCTATCAGCAGGGGCTGCTGTGCGACGCCTTCATCAATGCCGCGTCGCAATCGTATGGCCTTGAAGAGGCGCCCGCGCATGCCAAGCCCAGCGGCCGCTCGGTGGTGTATTTCGCGCAGCAGGTGTTCCAGCGCATCATCTACCCCGAGGCCGGCCTGGCGGGCGACAACCTGAAGGTCATGGCCGACAAGCGCCGCACGCTGCTGGTGGGGTTTGGCGTGGCCGGGCTGGGCTGCCTGCTGATGGCCGGCGGCTGGTACCACTACCACGGCGTCAACCGCCAGATGGCAATGTCCGTGCTGGAAAAAAGCCGCGAATTCAGCGTCCACAAGATTGACGGCAGCAGCGACCCCACGGGCCGCAACCTGTTGCAGCCGCTGGACCAGATCCGCAGCGCCGTCGCGGTCGTGGGCGATTACCGCAGTGCCTGGCCGGTGGTGTCCGAGCTGGGCCTGTACCAAGGCCGCAAGATCGGGCCTAAGGTCGACGAGGCTTATTTGCAGTTGCTGTCGAAGCGCTTTCTGCCGGAGTTGGCCAGCGGCGTCATGCACGCCATCAATAGCGCGCCCTCGGGCAGCAACCAGCAACTGGCGGCGCTGCGCGTCTATCGCATGATCGAAGACCGCGACAACCGCCGCGCCCCCATTGTCGAAGACTGGATGACGCAGCAATGGCAGGCCGCCTACCCGGGCCAGGGCTCGGTGCAGAATGGCCTGATGCGTCATCTGGACTACGCCATGAAATATGCCGACGCCGAGCTTCCCCAACACCAGGCGCGCATCGCCGACGTCCAGCAGCGCCTCCGGCAGTTGCCCATGCCGCAGCGCGTCTACATGACGATGCGCGAACAGGCGGGCAAGATCCTGCATTCGCCGCTGGACCTGCGCCATGAGGTCGGCCCGGCGTTCGACATCCTGTACAAGGATCCGGCCGCGCCGGGCAGCACGGCGGGCGCGACCACGCGCATCGATCCGCTGCTGACGGCGGCGGGTTACCACGGCTACTTTGCCGCGCACGGCAAGGACTTTACCGACCTGGCAATGATCGACCGCTGGACGCTGGGCGAGCGCCAACGCATCGACTATTCAGAGGCCGATAAACAGGTGCTGGCCGAACGCGTGCGCGCGCTGTACAGCAGCGACTACATCGACACCTGGCAACGCAACCTGAACCAGCTTGAAGTGGTGGACTTCAACGACCTGGGCCAGGCGGTAACGGTGCTGGGCAATGTCACCAGCCCGGCCGCGCCGCTGCGCCGCCTGCTCGAGACCGTGCGCGACAACACGGTATTGAGCCCGCCCTCGCCCGGGGTCGCCACGCCGGGCCAGCCCACCGACAAGGTCGAGCCGGTGACGGCCAATGCCATCACCGGCGCCAACGTTCCGCAGGTGGCGGTCATTGCGCGGCCGTTTGCGCCCTTGTCGGAACTGCTGCTGTCCAAGGGCGACAAGCCTTCGTACCTGGACGAAAGCATGGGCGCCATCGGCCGCGTCCACGACACGCTGAAGGGCGTGCATGACAGCGCTGAACCGGGCAAGGCCGCGCTGGCCGTCGTGCTGGACCGCTTTGCGCTCAAGGGGGCCGACCCCATCGGCAACCTGCAACGCGTGGCGGTGGGCCTGCCCGAACCGCTGAACCGGCAAGTGAAAAAGCTGGCGGACGAATCCTCGCAGGTGCTGCTGATTGAGGCGCTGAAGGAACTGGAACGGCGGTGGGACACTGACGTCTACCGCTATTACCAGGAGCGGCTGGCCGGGCGCTACCCGTTCAACCCGAACAGCCGCGTGGACGCCTCGCTGGAAGACTTCACGGCGCTGTTCGGGCCGCAAGGCAGGCTGGCGCAGTTCAAGGAGCAATACTTGAAATTGTTCTTTGACGACAACCTTGAAGCCTTGTATTCGGAACGCCGTGGCGGGTACCTGGTGCGCATGGACGTGTTGGAGCAGCTTGAGGCAGCCGACCGAATCCGCGATGCCTTCTTCAACAGCCGAGGGCGCTGGGCGTGCAGTTCAGCATCGAACCGCTGGGGCTGACGTCCAGCCGGCGCAGCAGCGTGCTAAGCGTCGAAGGTCAGTTGATTGCCTACAGCCACGGGCCTAGCAATAGCGTCGGCCTGATCTGGCCGAACAATCTGGGCGATTCCACGGAAAGCCGTATCACGCTGGTCAGCGCGGCGGGCACCAGCAGCGGGCTGGTGTATCGCGGGTCGTGGTCGATGTTTCGCCTGTTGAGCCAGGCGCGCCTGGACAGCGCAACGGCCAATAGCGTGGACCTGAGCTTTTCCGCCAACGACGGCGCGATGCGCTATCGCATCACGGCCGAGAAATCCAATAACCCGTTCACGCAAGCGAGTTTTGACGGGTTCGTCTTGCCGCAAACGCTGCTGGCCGAGACATCCAAGCCGACGCCGGCTCCGCCCGCGCCCCTCTTCACACCGGCGGCCAACCCCAAGGCAAGCACGCCCAAGGGGCCGACGCGTTCGCCGCCCAAGGCAGGGGCCGCGCTGCCCAAGCTGGCCATCAATGCGCACCGCGCTGATGAATCTTGGGAACGCCGCAGCGGCATTTTGCAATGCACGCCATGAGCAACCGGCATCCAGGCTGGCGCGGCTGCTGTCGGCCGGCAACCGAAACCGACCGGCTCGTGCAAACGGCTGAAGTCGGCTCGGTCCGGCGGGCAACTGGACCCGGCAGGATCCAGCAATTGGCCGATGCCGGCCCGGTCCGGCGCGTCCGGCGTACGGCTTACTGCTGCTGGCGGCGCTGTTCCAGTTCTTTCAGGCACTGGGCAACGCCGGCCTGCATTTGCGCGTTGGACACCGCCGCGCGGTCAGACACTTCACGGCAGCGCACATACTGCGCACGGCTTTCCTCGGTGTCGCGCATGACTGGCGGGGGTGCGCTCGGGTCAGGCGTGACGGTCATGCGCAAGGTCGACGGCGGCGACTGGCTGCCGTCCTTGGAAGGCATGCTGGGAAATTGCATTTCCTGGGAAGCGGGCGCGGGGCTTTGCATGGACTGTGCATGCGTCACGCTTGCGGCGCCCAGCGTGCAAAGCGCGGCGAACGCGGCGGCAGGAACGGAGAATTTCTTCATGGGGACCTCTTCTTTAATGGGCAAGCGCCCTTGGCGACCGGATTGTGGATGCGCGGCCGCCCGGGGCGCGCCGGCTAATCGTAGCGCCGGGTGCGCTTCCTCGTCGTGCCAAACCGCTACAAGCGCCCCCGCAGTTGTTTCGCGCCGTTTCCGACCCAGCCAAGCCACCGGGCATTGGGGCGGCCCCAGATGGCTGGGTCCGAAGCAAAGCTCGGGGCTAAATCCGGGGCTGAACCCGGGGCCAAATCTGGGGCTAAATCCGACGCTAAATCTGGGGCTAAATCTAGGGCTAAATCCGGTGCTACGCCTTGGGCGCAGCCCCGGACCGCGACGTACGCAGCGGCGCCAGCAAGGACGACAAGCCGTTGTGATCCAGTTCATGCATCAGCGCCAGCAGGCGGCCCAGCTCGCCGGGCGGAAAGCCCTTGCGCGCAAACCACGCCAGGTAAGGGCCGGGCAGGTCGGCGATGAGTCGCCCTTTGTACTTGCCGAACGGCATGTCGCGGGTCACCAGCAGGTTGAGCAGTTCAGGGTCCATGGCGCATCAAGAGATTAAGCCGGCAGTCTACCCCAGCCGTTCTGCCTTGCCATGCACCCTTCCCGCAACGGATTGCGGCACTTTACATCCCGTTTCAGCACCCTCCCGTTACTGTCCGTATCGTGAATCCGGCAGGACATGTTCCGGCAAAAACACTAACCCACAGGAGCTCGCCATGATGAAAACCACCCTGACCTGCACCCTGAGCCTGGCCTTGCTTGCCGGCTGCGCGCCGTTCAAGTCGCATGACGCGCGCGATACGCCCGCCGATAACCACACCGCCCGCAATGCGCTGGACTGGCCAGGCAGCTACGAAGGCACGCTGCCCTGCGCGGATTGCCCCGGCATCAAGACGCGCTTGACCCTGCTCAAGGGCGACCGCTACGAGCGCCAGACCCAGTACCTGGACCGCGAGCCGCAACCCGAAATCGTGACCGGCACGTTCAGCTGGGAGTCGGACGGCAGCACCATCCGCCTGGACGCTTCCGGCGACAGCCAGCGCTACTTCGTCGCCGAGAACCAGGTGACGATGCTGTACCGCGACGGCACCCGCCCCACGGGTCCACTGGCCCCGCACTACGTGCTGCGCCGCGCGCAATAAGGCGCGGGTCGGGCTTCGTGCCGGCGCGAAAGCACGCGGACACAGGTGCGACTTCCAGGAGCCAGGTGCGGCCGTGTGCGGGCGCGAAGCCCGCAATGCACAGGCGCCGTCGATCCGGCTATTCTTGAGGGCAAACCGCTGCGCCCTGACGGCGCGGCGCATACCGATCAAGGAAGCCATGAAGACCGACCACGAGCTGCTTTCCGCATTCGCCCCCACCGGCACGCTGCGCGCGTCCATCAACCTGGGCAATCCCATTCTGGCCAACACCGACCCGGCCACCGGCCAGCCGGTTGGCGTCTCGGTGGACCTGGCCACGGAACTGGCGCGGCGCCTGGACGTCAAGCTGGAATTGGTGGTTTTCAAATCGGCCGGCGAATCGGTCAACGCGGTGGCGGCCGAGCAGGCGGACGTGGGGTTTTTCGCGATCGACCCCTTGCGTGGCGAACAAATCGCCTTTACCGCCCCCTACGTCGTGATCGAAGGCGCCTACCTGGTACGCGACGATTCGCCGGTCACCGCCATGGAACAGGTCGACAGCCAGGGCGTGCGAGTGACGGTCGGCAAAGGCAGCGCCTACGACCTGTACCTGACGCGCGAACTGAAGCACGCCGAGATCTTCCGCGCGCCGACCTCGCCCGCCGTCGTCGATACCTTCATGAAAGAAAATCTGGAAGTGGCGGCGGGCGTCAAGCAGCAGCTGCAAGCCGACGCCGCGCGCCTGGGCGGCCTGCGGCTACTGGACGGCCATTTCATGCTGATACGCCAGGCAATGGGCGTGCCCAAGAGCCGGGGCGACAAGGCCAGCGCGTATCTGTCGGCCTATGTGGAAGCCATGAAGAAGGCCGGGTTCGTGGCCGACGCGCTGGCGCGTCACAAGATCCAGGGCGCGGCGGTGGCGCCGCTGGAAGCGACGGGGGCCTGAGCCGGATAGTTTTGGCGGGCGCGTCCCGCCGCTTCGTTATGCGAGCGACGCGGGCGGGGCATTGTCCAAGGTGACGTCCGGTGTGATGTTCGGTGCATTAGCCGGTGCGCTAGCCGGTGTGCTAGCCGGTGTGATGTCCGACACGCGGGCTCCGAGGTGATGTCCGATGTGATGTCCGATGTGATGTCCGATGTGATCTCCGATGTGATGTCCGATGTGATCTCCGATGCGATGTCCGATGTCCGCGCCTACCCCGGCGTCCCGCCCTGCCCCTCCCCCAGGCTTGCACTCAGCATCTCGCGCAGCTTGAACTTCTGGACCTTGCCCGTGGGCGTGGTCGGCAGTTGGTCCAGCACTTCCAGGCGCTCGGGAATGTACTGCCTGGTCACGCCGAAGCCTTTCAAGAACTGCACCAGATCCTGCAAGCTCAACACCTGCCCGGGCTTGAGCGTTACCACCGCGCAAGCGCGTTCGCCCAGGCGCGCGTCCGGATACGCCGCGATGGCGGCCATCTCCACAGCGGGATGCCGATACAGCAGCGACTCGATTTCAACCACGGGGATGTTCTCGCCGCCTCGGATGATCACGTCCTTGCTGCGCCCCGTAATGCGCAAGTAGCCGTCGGCGTCGATGCGGGCCATGTCGCCCGTATCGAACCAGCCGTCGGCGTCGGTGGCGTTCAACTGCGGCCGCTTCAGGTAGCCGCCAAAATTGGAGCATGACCGTAGCCAAAGCTGGCCTTCGACGCCGGCGGGCAAGGCTGCGCCCGACGCGTCCCTGACTTTGATCTCAACGCCGGGCAGTGGCTTGCCGTCGGTGGTGCAGGCCCGCGTGTCGTCATCGTCCGGCAACGTTAACGTGACCGCGCCGTTTTCCGTCATCCCCCAGGCCGAGATGATTTTCGCGCCCAGCGCGCGAGTGGCCTGTTCGACAAGCGGGCCGGGGATGGGCGCGCCCGCGCAAAGAAAGACGCGCAGCGTGGGCACCGTCAAGCCCGACTGCGCCACCTGACGTGCGATATCCGTCAGGAACGGCGTCGATGCCATGCTGAACGTGACGCCCAGTTCGCGCATTAGCGCAACGGCTTTCTCGGCATTCCAGATATCCAGCGTGACGGCGCTCGCGCCCAGGTAGAACGGCATCATCAAGCCGTACATAAAGCCGGTCTGGTGCGCCATTGGCGAGCCCATCAGCACAACATCGTCCGAGCCCAGGCGCAGCCGCTCGGCGTAAGCGGCGATGTTGGACAAGCAGGTGTTGGCGGTGTGCATGACGCCCTTGGGCTCGCCCGTGGTGCCAGACGTGTACATCAGCTGTGTGACGTCATCCGGGCCGGGGCGGGATTGGGTCAGGATGCGTTCGGCATCCGGCTCGCGTTCCCATTCAGGCCCCGCCAGCAGCGCCTGGAAGCTGTCGGCGCCCTGGCCACCGGCCACGATCACATGCTGTAGCGCCGGCAGATCCGCGCGCAAGTCGGCCACCATCTCCGGGTAGTCAAAGCCCCGAAACCGATGCGGCACGATCAGCACACGCGCTTCGCCATGGCGCAGCATGAAAGAGAGTTCACGCTGCCGAAAAATATGCATCAGCGGGTTCATCACCGCGCCGATGCGCGAGCAGGCCAGATACGTGACAACGAATTCCCAGCCATTGGGCAGTTGGCACGCCACCACGTCGCCGCGCCCGACACCCAGGCGCGCCAGCCCCACGGCAGCGCGGTCGGCCAGCGCCGCCAGTTCGCGATAGGTGAACGTGCGCTGCGTGCCGACGTCGGACTGCACGGCGGTCAATGCAACTTTGTCGGGATGCGCCGCCACGCATTTGTCCAGCAGGTCGTTGATGGTCACGTCCCGCCACCAGCCGCGCGCGATGCTCAACGCCCGGCGCGGCGCAATCAATACGGCGTCAAATTCCATGGATGCGTCTCCCAGAGAGGTTGCAAGGAATGCGGGGATATCAAGCGGGCACGACGCGTCGACCCGCGCGCTCGCGAGCGATGATGATTTTCATGATTTGCGCGGTGCCGTCGCCGATCTGGAATCCCAGCACGTCGCGTAGCCGTTGCTCCATCAGCCCGTGGTCGTATCCGCCATGGCCGAACGTCAGCAGGCATTGATGCACCACGTCGTACGCAAGCTTCGGTGCCCACCATTTGCACATGGCGGCTTGCGCGCTGTGGGGCAGGTTGCGGTCCTTCAGCCACAAGGTCTGAAGGCACAGCAGCCGCGCCGCCTCAAGCTGGGTTTCGGCCTCGGCCAGCGGATGCGACACGCCCTGGAATGCGGTCAAGGGTTTGCCGAAGGCCTCGCGCTGGGCGGCATACGCCCACGTCTCATCCAGCGCTGCGCGCGCCACCGCCAGCACCTGTAGCCCGATCAGCGCGCGCGAATAATCAAAGCCCTGCATGACCTGGACAAAGCCGTGGCCTTCCTGCCCCAGCCGGTGGTCCGCCGGCACCCGCACGTTTTCGAAGAATAGCGAGCCACGTCCGATGGCGCGCTGCCCGTGGCAGTCAAAGCGGTTGCGCGTGATGCCGGGCAAGTCCATCGGCACCAGCAAGGCCGTCACGCCATGCGCGCCCGATTCCACGGTGCCACTGCGGCCGAACACGATGGCGGCGTCGGCTTGGTCCGCGGCGGAGATGGATGTTTTTTCACCGTTGACCACGTAGTGCCCGTCCACGCGCTCGACCCGCAGCCGCAGGTTGGCCGCATCCGAACCGCCGCGCGGCTCGGTCAAGGCAATGGACAGCAACGCATCGCCCTGCGTCAGCCGGGTCAGCCACGGCGCGGCGACCTCGCGCGGGCCATGCTGCGCCAGGATCTGCCCATTCAACGAAGCCAGCAGATTGACGTAGGAAAAGCTCAAGTCGGCGCGCGCGATCTGCTCGTGGATGACGCCGGCCGCGATGCAGCCCAGGCCCTGTCCGCCGCGGTCCTCGGGCAACTCGGGCGCGATGAACCCCAACTGCCCCATTTCGCGCATCAGGCCGCGATCCAGCACGCGGGTCCTGTCGCGCTCCAGGTAGCCGGGCGCCACGCGGCCGTCCGCGAATCGCCCCGCGTGCTCGGCCAAGACGGACAGGTCTTCGTCGATGTACGGATTCATGTTGTCTCCTCCGGCGCGCCGGTCGTTGCGGCGCAGGCTCGGTTATTTCGCGTAGCGGCGGAAATCCGGTTTGCGCTTTTCCTGGAACGCGCGCACGCCCTCGCGGGATTCCTCGGTGTCGTAATAGAGTTTCAACGCGTACATGCCCATGCCGGCGATGCCCGCCTGATGCGCCGTGTCCATATTGAACGAGCGCTTGGCGATGGCGATGGCGGTGGGGCTTTTCTCCATGATCTCGGCGCACCACCTGGCCACTTCGTCGTCCAGTTGCTCGTGCGGCACGACGGCGTTGACCAGGCCCATGGCCAAGGCTTCCGAGGCCGGATAGCGTCGGCACAGGTACCAGATCTCGCGCGCCTTCTTTTCGCCCACGACGCGCGCCAGGTACGCGGTGCCGTACCCCGGGTCCACCGACCCGACCTTCGGGCCCACCTGGCCGAACACGGCTTTATCGGACGCAATCGTGAAGTCGCAAATGGTGCACAGCACGTTGCCGCCGCCGATGGCGTAGCCCTGGACGCGCGCGATCACCGGCTTGGGCACGTCGCGAATGGCGCTGTGCAGTTCTTCCATGGGCAGGCCGATGGTGCCGCGTCCGTCGTACTGGCCGGCGTGCGCGGATTGGTCGCCGCCGGTGCAGAACGCCTTGTCGCCCGCGCCCGCCAGCACGATGACGCCGATGTCGGGCGCGTAGCCGGCGCGGTTGATGGCGTGAATGAGTTCGTCACAGGTGCGGCCACGAAACGCGTTCATCTTTTCGGGCCGGTTGATCGTGATCCAGGCGGCGCCATCGCGCACGTCGTAGAGAATGTCTTCGTAGTCCATCTTGGCTCCTCATGGGGCATGCGAAAGCGGTGTCGTCCGCCTTCAGCCGTTCATCGTCAAACCGCCCGACACGCTCAATACCTGCCCGGTGATGTAGGCGGCGTCATCGCTGGCAAAGAACAGGATTGCGCCGGGCAGGTCGTCCGGCTGGCCGATGCGGCCCAAGGGAATGGCGCGGGTAAAGGCCTCAAGCAATTTCTCGGGGTTGCCGGCGCCTTCCTTGTAATCGGCGAACAGCGCGGTGTCCGTCGGGCCTGGGCACACCACATTGACCGTGATGCCATGACGCGCGTGCTCGCGTGCGATGGTTTTGGAAAACGCCACCAAGCCGCCCTTGCACGCCGCGTACACCGCTTCGCCCGAAGACCCGACGCGCGCCGCGTCCGACGCAATGTTGACAATGCGCCCCGCCTTGCGCGCCGCCATGCCGGGCAGCACGGCGTGGTGCAAATGCAAGGCGCCCACCAGGTTGATGGCGATCAGCCGTTCCCATTGCGCGGGTTCCGTCTTGGTGAATGGCTTGAACACGTCCCACCCGGCGTTGTTGACCAGGATGTCGATGGGCCCCAGCACGGTTTCCGTTTCCGCGATGGCCGCGTCCACCTCGTGGCGCTGAGTAATGTCACAAGCGATGGCCAACGCGCGCCCGCCCGCCGCTTCGATCTTTTCGGCTACCCGCCGCGCATGCTCTTCGTTCAAGTCCAGCACGGCCACGGCGGCGCCTTCCCTGGCGAAACGCGCGCAGGTCGCGCCCCCTATCCCCCCACCGCCGCCTGTCACCACGGCCGTCTTGCCTGCCAGTCTTTGCATGATTTCCTCTGCGCGGGTTGCAGGCTTGGTATCCTTGCCAACGAATCAGGCCAAGCCCATATACGTAAACATATTGACGTATATTAGAGACTTGGCGACGCCGCATCAAGTTGCGAAACACGGTACGAAGCTTATGAAAAACCCTAATAAAAATACCGAGATTGCCAGAATGGAGTTAGCCAACCGGTTGTTCTTCCGGCTATACCAATGCGCCAACATGCTGCATAAAACAGGTAGCCGCGCGGTGGAACACCTGGGGCTGACCACGCAGCAATGGGCCGTATTGGGCGCGTTATCGCGGCCAGAGGCGGCCGACGGCATGAGCGTGGGCGATCTGGCGCGCTACCTGATGGTCAGCCGCCAGAGCCTGTCGGGTTTGCTTGGCCGGATGGAACGCGACGGCCATATCGGCAGTGCGCCGGATGGGCGCGACCGGCGCTCGCGCTTGATCACGATGACGCCATCCGGTCGCAAAGTGTGGGTGCACGACGCCGTTCCGCGCATCCATGATTACTACGAAGGCGCGCTGGCCGACTTCTCGGTCGGCGACCTGAGCCACACGCTGCACTATCTGTTGAAGCTGCTGGAGAACATGCAAGGCATGGACAAGGACGCGCCGCAAGACGACGCGCCCTGACCTAGCTCGCGCTTGGCTAGTGGCTGATCATCCAGGGCCTGGCGCCCGCGAAGGACTTCGCCCCGTCGGTGCTGGTGCGCGTCTTGCCGGACGCGCGGCCGCCCGAGCAACACCCGCAGTTCATGCCATGGCCCGCGCGCGAGCTGCGCGGCTCGTTTGCGCTGCGCTCATTGACCGCGCGCGCGCGGTTCACGGCGGACGACAAGGCCGAAATGGCCGGCGCGCCGCCGATGATGCGCGCGGACAACGCGCCGCATTGCGGGCACGCGGCCGGGTCGCGCCATTGCGCCAGCGGCCGCAACGCGGCAAAGTCGCCGCATCCGCCGCAGGAATAGTCATACATGGGCATCGCGGTTCTCCTGGCGGTCGCGTGACAGCGGCATGTCTACCCCGCCCTGGATATGTTTGATCGGCCCGGATGCCGAGGGCTGGATATCGAAGTCAAAGATCTCGGTGGGCAGCCACAGCGTGGCGCAGGAATTGGGGATGTCGACCACGCCGCTGATGTGGCCTTGCACGGGCGCGCAGCCCAGAAGCGAATAGGCCTGGGCGCCGGAATAGCCGAATTTCTTCAGGTATTCGATGGCGTTCAGGCACGCCTGCCGGTACGCCACGTTCACGTCCAGGTAGTGCTGCTTGCCTTCTTCGTCCACCGAGATGCCTTCGAAGATCAGGTAGTCCTTGTAGGCCGGGGTGATGGGGCTGGGCTTGAAGATCGGGTTCTTGATGGCGTACTTTTCCATGCCGCCCTTGATGAGCGACACGCGCATGTGCACCCAGCCCGCCATTTCGATCGCGCCGCAGAACGTGATTTCGCCATCGCCCTGCGAGAAGTGCAGATCGCCGACCGACAAGCCGCCGCCATCGACGTACACCGGGAAGAACACGCGGGCGCCCCGCGACAAGTCCTTGATATCGCAGTTGCCGCCGTGCTCGCGCGGCGGCACGGTACGTGCGCCCTCGGCTGCTGCGCGGTCGCGGTCAGCACCTTGCAATGCGCCCATGTGGGCCGTCTTGGGCGCGGGCGGGTTCGCCAGCGGCGGTACACGGTTGGGGTTGGTGTCGATCAGCGCCTGTTCGCGCCGGTTCCACGTTTGCAGCAGCTTCTTGTCGGGCAGGCAACCGATCAGGCCCGGATGGATCAGGCCCGCGAAATTCACCCCGGGGATATGGCGGGACGACGTGAACATGCCGTGAAAATCCCAGATGGATTTTTGCGCATGGGGGAAATGTTCGGTCAGGAAACCGCCCCCGTTATTGCGGCTGAAAAAGCCGTTGAACCCCCACAGGCTGTCCGGCTTGGCGCCGATATCCAGCAGGTCAACCACCAGCAAGTCACCGGGTTGCGCGCCTTCTACGCCCACCGGCCCCGACAGAAAGTGCACGGTGGACAGGTCCACATCGCGCACGTCGTCGGCGCTGTCGTCGTTCTTGATGGCGCCGCCGGTCCAGTCATAGGTTTCCAGCACGAAGTCGTCGCCCGGCTTGACCCAGACGGCCATGGGGATATCGGGGTGCCACCGATTATGGATGTGCTTGTTTTCGTAAGGGGACTGGTCCAGGTCGACCGTAATGAGGGGTGTCGTCATTCTCTTTCATCTCCAACGTACGTGTTGATAAAACAGAACAGCAGCCAAGAAGGCGCCCGATCCCGTTGCGGGTCGGGTCATTTTGAAAATGTGACCGGTGATTGATGTGCTGATTGATGTGCTGATTGATGGTAGACGCGTTCGGGCGATTCACCATACTGGTTTTCCATGCAGTGGCAGGCGTGCGGCGCACCATGTCACGGGGCATTTTTCGCACCAGTTATGATGCACACCACGTCATACCAAGGCTTTTCGCATGGCAGCAAACCCCCGCCGGCCCCTGGCCGTTTTTTTGATCCTGACGGCATGCGCCGCCGGGTCCGCGCACGCGGACGACGCGTGTGTGTCGCGCGTCGACGAGCAACTGCGCTCGATCAAGCGCGCGCAGGATGTGCAGCGCACGCGCGAAGCCGCCAACAATCTGCAATTGAACCGCGAGCTGTGCCAGGGTCGGCTGGACCTGCTGGATGCCCGCTATGCGCTGGTCGATGATTTCGAGGCGTGCCGCCGCAACGGCACGACGTTCTCGGAGTCGGTCGTGCGCGACCTGACTCGCGCGTCGGACGAGTTGGCCGACGCAAAGGCGGCGTGGGTCCGCACCTGCGGCCGCCAGATGAAAGACTGACCGCGGACTAAAAACGCAGAACGGACGGAAAGCGGGGTCGCAGGGCCGACCGGTCGGTCAATAAGCCCATTGGCCCTTGCCCTCCGTTGTCCCGCCGCCTTGCTGATCGTTCAGATCGTCATTTCCATTTCCACGCTTTGCGGGTAGAAAATGGCGCGGCTGGGATCGAAGCCGTAACGCGATTCGAACTGCGTCGCGTCGGCCGCCAGTGCCAGCACGGACTCCAGGATGAAATCCGCCTTGGCGTCCGGCAACAGCACACTGAAGTTCAGGCGGATGAAGCCGGGCTTTTCAATCTCGCGGCCGTCCAGGATGGCTTGCCGCATCTGCCGCGACTGCGCCGGCCCGATGTCCAGCAGCCGGTGCACATACGGCCCCGCGCAGGCGCACCCCCCACGCGCCTGGATGCCGAAACGGTCGCTCAACATGCGCGTCACCAATTGCTGGTGCACATAGCCGCCCTTGCCGTCGCGTACCCGAAACGAGAAGATCGGCAAGCGCTCGGCCGTCAGCGAGCCCAGCAATTCCAGGGGTTCCGCGCCTTGCCAGGCAGCAAGCGCGCGCTGCACGAAATGCGCGTTGCGCTCGCGCATGAAGTCGGCGCCCAGCGCTTCCTTGACCAGCAGCACCAAGGCGGCGCGGATGTCGCCCACCACGTTGGGCGTACCCGCTTCTTCGCGCGATTCCAGGCTGGCGCTGTAATCATGACCCTCGGGCGACACGAATTTGACGGTGCCGCCGCCCGGCCAGGTGGGCGTGGTGTCGATCACCGCATCGCGGCGAACGATCAGCACACCGGATGCGCCCGGCCCGCCAATGAATTTATGCGGCGAGAACACAATGGCGTCGATGTGCGCATTGGGTGCCGGCGACATACGGACCGGCAGGTACGGCGCGCCGCCCGCGTAGTCCCACAACATCTTGGCGCCCGCCTGCTTGACGCGCCGCGTGATGCCGGCCACATCGGCCACGATGCCGGTCACGTTCGACGCGGCCGACAACGCGCAGATCAGCAGCGTGCCGGCGGGCGCGTTCAGCGCGGCGTCCAGCGCCGCCAAGTCGGGACCGCCCTCGGCGGCTTCGGCAACTTCCACAATCTGCGCGCCGCATTCGCGCCACGGCAAGATATTGGAATGGTGCTCGTACGGGCCGATGATGACGCGGACGGGCTTGCCTGCCGCTACCGCCGCATGCACGCCAAACAAATGCACCAGGCGGTTGATGCCCGCCGTGGCGCCGGACCCGGCGAAAATCACGGCATGGGCGTCGGTGGCGCCGCAGCAACGCGCGACAGCGGCGCGGGCCTCGCGGCGCAAGCGGGTAATGAAACCGCCGCAATACGAGGCTTCGGTGTGCGAATTCGCGTAATACGGAAGCACCTGTTCCATGACAAAGCGCTCGACCTGCATCAGCGCGCGGCCCGAGGCCACGTAGTCGGCATAGACCAGCGGCTTGCGGCCAAACGGGCCGTCGACGAACGCGTCTTTGCCAATCAGGCCATCGGCAAGCTGGGCCGCGATGTCGGGGGATGCCAGGCTGTCTTGAAACTGCTGCAAGGGACTTGCGGTGTTTGAGGCCCCGGCCGTGGCCGAGGCGGTAAGCGTCGTCATGATAAGTCTTCCAATTGATGCGAAATATCATACGATGGAAGCCGACAACAAACATCACCGTTATTTTGCGTAAATCGATATAACTCGGGTCATATGAACGAACGGATGGAGAAAATAGACAAGCTTGATCTGAGCATCATTGCTTGCCTGCAAAAAGACGGTTCCCTGTCCCAGCGCGAGCTGGCCGACCGGGTCGGCCTTTCGCAGAACGCGTGCTGGCGCCGGCTACAGCGCTTGAACGCCTGCGGCATCATTCGCGGCACCCGCGCCGAGGTCAGCCTGGTGGCGCTGGGGCTGGACCTGACCGTGTTTGTGATGATCCGAACCAGCCACCACGCCAAGGCCTGGGCCGACGGCTTTCGCGAACACGTCGAGCGCCTGCCCGAAGTGACCGAGTTCTATCGCATCGGTGGCGATTGGGACTACCTGATCAAGGTGGTCTGTCGGGGCATGGCCGGCTACGACCGCTTCTACCAAAAGCTCATCACCGACTTCGAACTGTCGACTGTGACGGGCTTTTTCAGCATGGAAGCCATCATTGAAAACCGGCCGCCCGATCTGCGGCTGTTGGAGACCTGAAGGGGCTACGTCGGTGGGCCGGGGCGGGAACTTTCGCGTACGATGCGGTTCGAACGCCAGTGCCGCCCGCACTATCCCGGAGACCCCCCAGGCCATGATTCTTTAAGCACTCCCTTTGATTTCCCTTTGCCTTGCAGTGCGCTGCCCTATGGCCACTGCCGCGCAAAGCGTTTCATTATTTCGGAGAGCTATCCATGGCCCGGTCATCCAGCGCGCCGCCCCCGGCGCAGCCCTTGACGCATTCGGCGTCGCCCTTCCTTGGTTTGCAGCATGTCAGCTTCGCGCTGCCCGACGGCCGCGTGCTGCTAGACGACGTCACCCACGACTTCGCGCGCGTCCGCCATGGCGTCATCGGGCGCAACGGCGCGGGTAAATCAGTGCTGCTGCGTGTCATGCTCGGCACCCTGCCGCCGCAGTCCGGCCGCGTTGTGCGCCACGGGAAACTGGCCCATGTGGCGCAGACGCCGGCTTGGCCCGATACCGCCACGCTGGCGGATGTTGCGGGCCTGGGTCCGGTGTTTCGCGCCTTGGCCAACATCGAAGCAGGCAGCACCGACCGGGCAGACTTTGACTTGGCGGAAGGCCATTGGCTGATCCATCAAGACTGGGCGCGCATGCTGGCCGACGCCGCCCTGCCGGACTGGCAACCCGCACATCCCGCCTGCGCGGCAAGTGGCGGCGAGTTGACCCGCGTGGCACTGGCCGGCGCCTTCCTGCAAGGCGCCGACGCCCTGTTGCTGGACGAACCCACCAACCACCTGGACACGCGCGCCCGCGATTGGCTGACAGAAAAAATCCACGCATGGCGCGGCGCGCTGATCGTCGTCAGCCACGACCGCCGCTTGCTGGACGCCATGGACAGCATCGTCGAACTGGACAACGCCGCCCTTCGCGGCCACGCCGGCAACTACAGCGCCTGGCGCGCGCAACGCGACAGCCAGGACGCCGCCGCGCACACGGCCCTGGCGCATGCGCGCCATGAACGGGCCAAGGGCCTGCGTGCGCTGCGGCAACAGCACGACGCCCAGCAGCAGCGCACCGCGCGCAACAGCCGCAACGCCCGCGAAACCAATCAGGCCGCCGTGTTGCTGGGCGGCAAAAAGGCCAGCGCACAAGCGCACGCGGGACGTGATCGCCAGCGCCGTCAGGACGCCGCCGCCGCCTTGGACGTCGCCGTCAGACAGGCCGCCTCGCTGGCCCCCACGGCCGCGGACGTGGCGCTGGCATTGCCCGACACCACGGTGCCGGCCGGGCGGCGCGTTCTACACCTGGAGGCCGCCCTGCCCCCTTGGCCGCCCCGCGCCAAGCCGCTTAGCTTGACCTTGGACGGCCCGTTCCGGCTGGCAATCCAAGGCCCCAACGGCTGCGGCAAAAGCACACTGCTGGCGATGTTGGCCGGTGTGCTTGCCCCGCGTGCCGGCCGCTGCGACGTGCGCGTGCCCACCGCGATGCTGGACCAGGCCGCAAATGCATTGCCTGCAAGCGCATGGCCTGCAAACGCATTGCCCGCAAGCGCATTGCCGGCAAACGCATTGCCCGCAAACGCGTCGCTATTGCAAACCCTGGAGGCGCAGGGCGCGCCGCTGTCACCGGGAGAATCGCGCAGCCGGCTGGCCCTGCTGGGCCTGGGCGCAGCGCAGGTCCAGGCGCCCGCAGCCACGTTAAGCGGCGGTGAACGCATCAAGGCGGCGCTGGCCTGCGCGTTGTGGCGCAAGCAACCCGCGCAGTTGCTGTTGCTGGACGAACCCACGAACCACCTGGATATGGCCTCGGCGCAGGCGCTGGAAGACGCGTTGGCGCATTACCCCGGCGCCATGGTGGTGGTGTCGCACGATGCGGCGTTCCTGGACCGGATCGGCCCAACGCACTATTTAACGTGCGGCGACGACGGGACGTGGTCGCTACGGGAAAGCGCTCCTGCATAGATTTTTCAGACGCCGGAGGTGGCCTCTGCCATGTCGGTTAGTCGCGCCTGGCGAGGCGGCACCTTGCGCTTTTTAGCAAAGACGAACACGTGCTGAAAGTCGTCGTCCACGCGATGAATGTCGGCCTGCACCCCGACAATCGGCGGCACGAACGATTCGAAATACTCGCGTACTACGGGCATCACTGGAAACGGTGCCCGATCCGGTCGGTCGTTATAGCCCAGCACCAGCAGGCCACCCGGCTTTAATACGAGTTCGCATTGCGTCAGCAGACGCCTGAACTCGGCTGCGTTATTAATACCGAAACCCAACAAGCCGTTTGCCACCACCACTTCGAATGCGTTCGGGCCATAGTGATCCGCCATGTGGATGGCGCTCCCCGTCCAATGGCTACCCGGCCGCCCATAAACTGCCTTGCGCGCCTCGATATCCAGCGAATGAAACTGGCATAGCAATAAGCGCGGGTAATGCCAGTTGTGCTTGTCGATGCCCACGAACAGGGTTTTGATGTCGTGGTCCGCTACGGCCGCCATTTCATTCAGATAACCGAATACGGATTCCTCCAAAAAGTCGCGGTTCGGCGCGCGAAGGCGGAAATCGATATTCAACCGTTCGGCCGTTCTTGGGGACAACTTGAACAGCACCCGCTTAAGTAACGTCTTGAGATCCCGCATCCCACTTCCATTTTTATTGTGATTTTCAAGGGCTTTGGCCTCAAGGCGGCCCGTGTCCGACTTGAGGCCAAAGCGATTGAAAAATGATAGGGAGCGGCCGCGCAAGAACTATCAGAAGATTCCCAATCAGCACCAGGACGATTACTAAAATGGATCTGAGTAGCCCTCGCCTCTCGCACCGCTTGTAGGTGTGCGCCCGGCACTGGCCCTTATTACCCAGGGTTATCCCGAATGCCTGCATAACAACAAATCGTCAATAATTCGCCAACGTTTTGTCATCGATCCGTCCCTTTACACCTGCCATGTCTGCCTCCATCCGGGACGCCATCGTTTCTTCCGCCCATCTGGCCACGTCCGCCCCGCAGTTATCCGAGGTGGAATTTGGCCTGATCATCGCGTCGCACGCGTTCAACCGCTGGATGGTGCGCTGCATGGCCTGCGCCGGCCTGCCCGATCTGACCTCGCTGGACATCCTGGTGCTGAACCACGTGTATCACCGTGGACGCGGCAAGAAGCTGGCCGACATCTGCTTCACCCTGAACGTCGAAGACACGCACCTGGTGAACTATTCGCTTAAGAAACTTGAGCGGCTGGGCGTCGTGCAAAGCGCCAAGACGGGCAAGGAAGTGATCTACACCACCACCGACGCCGGCGCCGCCGCCATTGCGCGTTACGCCGAAGTGCGCGAGCAGTGCCTGGTCAAGTCGTTCATCGACTCGCCCGCCGCGGACGAAGCCAGCCACCAGCTGGCCAACACCTTGCGCGCCCTGTCGGGCCTGTACGACCAGGCTGCCCGCGCCGCCACCTCGCTGTGAGAATCCACGTTGTCTAGCACCACCGCTTCTTCATCCGCCCCGCTGCTGTCCGTGCGCGGCGTATCGGTTGACTTCAATACCGACAACGGCGTGTTTCGCGCCGTCGACGGCCTGGACTTTGACGTCCAGCCGGGCCGGACGCTGGCGATTGTTGGCGAGTCCGGTTCGGGCAAGTCCGTCACGTCCATGGCGATCATGCGGCTGACGGATTACTCGAACGGGCGCATCGCCACCGGCCAGATCCTGTTTCGCGACGACAACGGCCGCGAAACCGATCTGACCCGTGCCACCGACGAGCAGATGCGCGCCATTCGCGGCAACGACATCGCGATGATCTTCCAGGAACCGATGACGTCGCTGAACCCCGTGTTCACCATCGGCGACCAGATCGTGGAAGCCATCATGCTGCACCAGCAGCTGTCGCGCTCGGCCGCACGCGCGTCCGCGCGCAAGCTGCTGGACAAGGTGCGCCTGCCGGACGCCGAGCAGCTGCTGGACCGCTATCCGCATCAACTGTCGGGCGGCATGCGCCAGCGCGTGATGATCGCCATGGCACTGTCGTGCCAGCCGCGCCTGCTGATCGCCGACGAACCCACCACCGCGCTGGACGTCACCATCCAGGCACAGATCCTGAACACCATCCGCGAACTGCAACGCGACCTGGGCACCGCCGTCATCTTCATCACGCATGACATGGGCGTGGTGGCCGAGATGGCCGACGACGTGGTCGTGATGCTGCGTGGCAAGAAAGTCGAACAAGGCACCGTCGAGCAGATTTTCAATGCGCCCAAGCACCCGTACACGCGCGCGCTGCTGGCCGCCGTGCCGCGCCTGGGCAGCCTGACCGGCCGCGACCTGCCGCTGCGCACGCCGCAAACCGTGCTGGAAGGCGACACGCTGCGCGAAGTGGGCGAAACCCGCGAACAAGACACGGCCACCTACGACGCCCCCGTGCTGCGCGTGGAAAAACTGACGACGCGTTTTGACGTCGGCCACAATTTGTTCGGCCGCGTCACGCACCGCGTGCACGCCGTGGAAGAAGTCAGCTTTGACGTCTATCCCGGCGAAACGCTGGCGCTGGTGGGCGAGTCCGGCAGCGGCAAGTCGACCATCGGCAAGACCTTGCAGCAGCTGGTGGCCCCCACCTCGGGCGCCGTGCGCTACAACGGCCAGGACATTTTTTCGATGGACGCCGCCGGCCGCCAACGCCTGCGCCAGGAAATCCAGTACATCTTCCAGGACCCGTACGCGTCTCTGGACCCGCGCAAGACGGTGGCTTTCAGCATTGCCGAACCGATCCGCACGCACGGCTTGCTGCATGGCGAAGACGCCATCGCGCGCCGAGTGGGCGAGCTGCTGGAACAGGTGGGCTTGAAGCCCGAGCATGCCAAGCGCTATCCGCATGAATTCTCGGGTGGCCAGCGTCAGCGCGTGTGCATCGCGCGCGCCCTGGCCAGCAACCCCAAGCTGATCATTGCCGACGAATCCGTGTCGGCGCTGGACGTGTCCATCCAGGCGCAGATCCTGAACCTGCTGATGGATCTGCAAAAAGACCGCGGCCTGTCGTACCTGTTCATCACGCACGACATGGCGGTGGTGGAAAAAGTCAGCCATCGTGTCGCGGTGCTGTACCTGGGCCAGATCGTGGAACTGGGCACGCGCCGGCAGATCTTTGAATCGCCGCAGCACCCGTACACGCGCAAGCTGCTGGCCGCTGTGCCGGTGGCCGAGCCCGGCCGCCACATCGACACGTCGCTGATCGAAGGTGAAATCCCTAGCCCGGTACGCCGCGTCGGCGACGAACCGGCCATTATTCCGCTGACTGAATTCGCGCCCGGCCACCAAGTGGCCCGCGCGGCCTAGCCTCAGCCCCCCATTTTTCCTCGGTGTGATCCGAGTTCCCGTCCCTGGAGCGAACATGCAATTCCTACGCACCACCTTCACCGCCACCGCCCTGACCCTGGCGTTGGGCGGCGCGATGCCCGCCGTCTTCTCGACCGCGCATGCCGCCGGCACGCTCAGCGTAGCCATCAACCAGGACCCGGGCAGCTGGGATCCCATCGACACCTTTGTGACGTTCTGGGGCTCGGTGGGCGGCAACCTGTATGACGGCCTGACCATGCGCGGCGCCGACCTGAAGCTGCAACCCGGCCTGGCCACCAGCTGGGAATACCTGGACGACAACAAGCGCCTACGCTTCAAGCTGCGCGAAGGCGTCAAGTTCCATAACGGCGAACCCTTCAACGCCGAAGCCGTGAAGTTCACGTTTGAACGCCTGCTGGGCGCGGAAGGCGCCAAGGGCCCGCAAAAGTCCAACTACGATTCCATCGGCGAAATCAAGGTGGTGGACGAGTACACCGTCGACTTCATCCTGAAGCAGCCGGACCCCGTGCTCTTGACCAAGCTGGCCGGCTACGGCGCCATGATCGTGCCGCCCAAGTACATCAAGGAAAAAGGCGAGGACTACTTCAACACGAACCCGGTCGGCACCGGCCCGTTCAAGTTTGAAAGCTACCAGCCCAAGGTCAACGTGACCTTGGCGCGCAACGACGACTACTGGGGCGGCAAGCCCAAGCTGGACAAGGTCGTGTACCGCTTCATCAGCGAACCCGGCACGCAAGTGGCCGAGCTGCAAGCCGGCCGCATCGACATTGCCACGCTGATCCCGCTGGGCCTGATCGAAACGGTGAAGAAGTCGGGCAACGCCGACGTTATCTCGACGGGCGGCCCGGTTGCCTTTGCCCTGCGCTACAAGACCAGCGGCGGCATCACGCAGAACCGTGACGTGCGCCGCGCGCTGATCATGGCGGTGGACCGCGAGGCCATCGTCAAGCAGCTGCTGCTGGGCCAGGCCAAGGTCATTGCCAGCTTCCAGGGCCCGCAATCGTTCGGCTACAACCCCGACCAAAAGCCGCTGCCCTTCAACCCCGCCGAAGCCAAGAAGCTGCTGGCCGCCGCCGGCGTGAAGCCGGGCGCCACCGTGCAGATCGACGTGCGCGGCAGCGATTCGAACTTCCGCGAAGTGGCCCAGGCCGTGTCCGGCTATCTGCAAGGCGTGGGCGTGCGCGCCACCATCAAGCCGTATGAAACCGGCGTGCTGCTCAACGACATCATCCCGGGCGGCAAGACGGGCGAGATGTGGCAGAACCAATGGGGCGGCTGGACGTACGACTACGACAACACCGCGTACCTGATGTACCACACGGGCCAGAAATGGAACCCGTACGACAACGACGCCAAGCTGAACGCCATGTTGGAAGCGCAACGCACCGTCTATGACGTGAAGAAGCGCGAAGCCATGTTGCAGGAAATCGCTACGTACGTCGCCGATCAGGCGCTGGAAATGCCGCTGTACAGCCTGAACACGATCGTGGGCGTGAACAAGCGCGTCAAGAACCTGGAAGTGCCCGGCGATATCCGCTTCCGTTTCCTTCAGACCAGCGTGGAGTAACGGCCCCGAAGCGCCAGGCGCTTCGCCCCAGGGACAAGCCCGCGGCCGGCAAGGCCGGGCTCGCGGCCCTCCCTGGCAGGGTTCGAGCAGGACTCATAGCATTCACTCACTGATCCGCTCCGGTGAAAACCGGGGCGGCGCCTCATGACCGGATTTCTTATTAAGCGCGTGTTGCAGGCGGTCTTCGTGATCGTCGCCGTGACATTGCTGGTTTCCTATGCAGTACGCCTGACCGGCGACCCCGCGCTGATGCTCAGCCAGGGGTCGGGCAGCGTGACCGAACAAGACCTGGCCAACATCCGCCAGGCGCTGGGCCTGAACCGCCCCTTCCACGAACAATACCTGTCGTACATGCAAGGGCTGTTGCACGGCGATTTCGGCCGCAGCTTCATGGGCGGCACGTCTGTCGCCAAGTTGATCGGCGACGCCCTGCCCGCCACGCTGATGCTGGCGTTTACGTCGTTGATCGTGTCAATTCTGATCTCGCTGCCGCTGGGCATTCAGGCGGCCATCAAGCGCGGCAAGGCCACCGACCAGGCCATCCGCATCCTGTCGCTGGTGGGCCTGTCGTTTCCAAACTTCTGGCTGGCGCTGATGCTGGTGCTGCTGCTGTCGATCACCTTTCCGCTGTTGCCGCCTTCGGGCTGGAGCGGACCGGCCAGCCTGGTGCTGCCGTCGCTGACGATGGCCATCATCCTTAGCGCCACCAACATCCGCCTGGTACGCACAACCATGCTGGAAACGCTGTCGGCGCAATACATCATGGTGGCGCGCAGCAAGGGCCTGAAGGAACGCGTGGTGCTGTACAAGCATGCGCTGCGCAATTGCGCGATTCCGCTCATCACGTACCTGGGCCTGCAATTTGGCGGCCTGATCGGCGGCATCGTCGTCATTGAAATGGTCTTTAACTGGCCGGGCCTGGGCACGCTGGCGTTCGACGCCATTTCGGGCCGCGACTACCCGGTGCTGCAAGGCACGGTCACCGTGCTGGCCACCGTCATCGTCCTGGTCAACCTGATCGTCGACATCGCCTACGGCATCGTCGACCCCCGTATCCGCACGCGTTGAGCCTTATGCAGACAACCTCCTCCACCGCCGCCGCGCCCAAGCCTTTCAAGCCACGCAGCCGCTATCGTTCGCTGGAATTCGTGCTGGGCGCGTTGCTGACCGGCGTGATGATCCTGTTGGTGCTGACGTCCGGCTGGCTGTTTCCCGATGGCGGCGAATCCATGGACCTGGCCGCCCGCCTGATGGCCCCGTTCACGTCGGCCGCGCATCCCTTCGGCACCGACCCGCTGGGCCGCGACGTGCTGGCGCGTGTCATCGTCGGCGGCAAGATCTCGTTGATGGTGGGCTTTGCGTCCGTGATCGGCGGCGCGCTGCTGGGCATCGTCATGGGCCTGATCGCCGGCTATTACCGCGGCTTCTGGGACATGATCGTCATGCGCTTTGCCGACGTGCAGCTGGCGCTGCCTTTCATCCTGGTGGCCATCACGTTCATTGCCATCCTGGGCGGCGGCCTGTTCAACGTGATCTTCTTCATGATCGTGTCGCAGTGGGTGCAGTATGCGCGGCTGGTGCGCGCCCAGGTGCTGGCGCTGCGCGAACGCGAATTCGTGCTGGCCGCCCGCGCCTTCGGCGTGCGCGACCTGGCCATGATCCGCCACCACATCGTGCCCAACCTGCTGGGCCCGCTGGTGATCCTGATGACCTTGAACGTGGCCAACAACATCCTTCTGGAAAGCAGCCTGACCTTCCTGGGTCTGGGCGTGGATCCCATGATTCCCAGCTGGGGCGGCATGCTGGCCGATGGCCGCACGTATATGCAGACCGCATGGTGGGTCAGCGTCTTTCCCGGCGTGGCGATCATGCTGACCGTGTTAGGTCTGAACCTGCTGGGCGATTGGCTGCGCGACCGCCTGGACCCCACCGGAAAGGTGTAAAAGACCAAATGCCCCGCAAGGGGCATTTGTGAATTTGCAGGATGCCGCCTGAACCCCGAAGGAACACAAAGCATGTCTTTGCTTGATAAAACATTTGACCGCACGCTGGACGCCTGGACCCATGCCTACCTGGCGCCCGCCTGGCGTGGCGCGGTCGTGGAAGGCTGGCTGTTCGAAGGCGTGCAAGCCCGCCGCGCGGCGCAGGCCCGGCTGGCGCAGGCCGGCGTCACCGCGCGTTTTCGCAGCGCCTACAAGCCGCTGCTGCATTTCTTTTTGGAAGACGTCCAGCGCGAGGGCCTGGTGTCCGCGCTGGTGCGCTACCCGCTGCATGAACACGCGCAGGCCAAGCGCTTCACGCTCGAAGCGTATCCGCTGATTGCTTTGCTGGACGGCGTGCGCGTCGTCATGCAGGCCGGCGCCAACGACTTGCATTACGACGTCACCCTGACCTACGCCGACGGCCGCAAGGTTGACGCACGCGTGTTCGCCCCCAACGTCGTGGGCGCGGCCCAGGATGGCACGCCCGAACTGTCGCCTACCGGTTGGCTGCGCGTGCAGGACGCCGACGGCGTCGTGCAAACCGATGGCGCGCAATCGACTGAATACCAGCAGGCGTTCCGCAGCATCGTGGACACGGTGCGCAACCACCCGTGGGGCGCGCATGAACCGTATTTCGACCGCCTGGAGATCCGCGTGGACCTGCCCGGCATGGACTTCGCGCTGCCGGTAGACGAAGAAATCGTCAGCACCTTCGAAGCCCTGCACGAGGACGTGTATTTCACGTTGCTGGAACATTTCCAGCATCATTCCGGCCGCCCGTCGGGTGACCGCGGCTTGCAACCGGGCCAGATCATTCCCGACATCCGCCGGCATGACGGCGCGGCGCGCGTGCAGATATCGCTTGAGCCGTTTACGCACGTCGCACCGGTCACGCCCGTGCCGCCCAACGCCCCGTTGGCGCAGTGCCGCGAGCCCCTGACGGCGGGCCAGATCGCCGGCTGTGTGGCGGCTTTTGGCGGCGACACCTTCCAGGCAGTGTCGCGTCAAGGCCGCCCGGTGCTGGGGACTTATGTCCGTGGCCCCGGCCCCGCCGTGTTCATTTCGGGCGCGCAGCATGCCAATGAAACCTCGGGCGTCGTCGGCGCATTGCGCGCCACCCAGGCGCTGGCCGAACGCGGCGACGCGCACTTCGCGCTGATCGCCTTGGAAAACCCCGATGGATACGCCCTGTTCAACCGCCTGCGCGAACACCACCCGCGCCACATGCTGCATGCCTCGCGCTACAGCGCGCTAGGCGACGACATCGCGTATCGCGAGCACGCCCCGTTTTTCGAACGCGACGGGCGCCATCAGGCGCATGCCATCAGCGGCGCGCAATTGCACATCAACTTGCACGGCTACCCCGCGCACGAATGGACCCGGCCGCTATCGGGCTACCTGCCCCGCAATTTTGAACTGTGGACGATTCCCAAGGGATTCTTCCTGGTGCTGCGCCATCATCCGGGCTGGCGCGACCGAGCGCGCCGCTTGATAGAAGGCGTCACCGCGCGGCTGGCGCGTAACGTGCCGGGGCTGGTGGAATTCAATGCGCGCCAATTGGAACTGTTTCACGCGCATGCGCTCGAAACGGGTTTCGATGTCATGAACGGCATTCCCGTGCAGATCACCGAGACCGACCGCGAAGAACTTCCGCTGGCGCTGATTTCCGAGTTTCCGGATGAAACGGTCTACGGCGACCGCTTTATCTTCGCGCATACTGTGCAAATGGAAACCGTCCTGGCGGCGACTGACCTGTACCGCTCAGGGCTGTAAAGACCAATAAGAAATGAATATCCGAGAACGCAATCACGGCGACGACCTGGCCCTGGCGGACATCTGGCTCCGTTCGGTGCGCGCCACGCATTCCTTCCTGACCGAAAAAGAAATCCAGGGCATGTACCCGCAGATCCTCAACACCTACCTGCCGTCCGTGCGGGTGTGGGTCTGCGAAGACGAAGACGGCGACATCGCCGGCTTCATGGGGCTGACGGGCAACAAGGTCGACATGCTGTTCGTGGATGCCAGCAAGCGCGGCAAGGGCGCGGGCCGCCGTCTGCTGAACTTTGCCCGTTCGCTGCATGGCACCCTGCTGGTGGACGTCAATGAACAAAACCCGCAGGCGCATGGCTTCTACAAGCACTACGGGTTCGTCGACACCGGCCGCTCGGCGCACGATGACGCCGGCCGCCCCTTCCCCATCATTCACATGAAGCTGGCGGGCTGACCGCCTCATGGCGGCTACGCCAGGCTTTCAAGGCCTGGCGATAGTTTTCCATGGCTTCGTCATACCGGTCGTACACGCAGGGGATGCAGCCGCTGTTGCAGCATTCATCCGGCGCGGGCGGTTCCGGCGGGACGGGGATGGGATCGTCGTCGGGAGGGGTCGGTAGGCGGGTGCTCATGGCCGGATGTTAACGCGACGGCAACGCTGTATTTGCATCGGCCACGTCTTGCTGGTCGCGCCAGTGCCTGCGGTGGATCTCGTAGCGGACCTTGGTGTTGGAGTCGGGCTTGGCGTTGGCGTTGTTGGCGTTGTTGGCGTTGGCGTTGTCAGCTGCCGCCTCCACATCGCCAAGCAGGCGCATGCCGATCTTTTCCAACACCCGGCGCGATGCCGCGTTGGATCGGATCGCGACCGCGCACAACGTGTCCACCGGCAGCAGCCTGAAACCCAATCCGACCAGTGCCGTTGCGATCTCGACGGCGTAACCCCGGCCCCAGCAATCCGGCTCGAACGCGTAGGCAAGCTCGATGGCGCCGCCTTCATCGGTAAGCGTGAACTTCAGGCCGGCGCGCCCTGCCAACGCGCCATGCTCCCGCGTTTGCAGCACATACATGCCGTAGCCATGGTCCAGCCAATGGGCCACGTTTTGCGCCAAGTACAACCGGCTGGCGGCGGCGTCGCGCGTACCGCCCATGGTGGCCATCACGTCCGCATTGGCATGCATCTGCGTGATGAACGGCAGGTGCGACTGACGCATGCGCTCGGCGCGCAAGCGGGGTGTCAGGAAAACGTCAGGAAATGCGGCGTGCGGCATGACAGTCGAAAAGAAAACGGGGCGGCTACATCATAGCGGCGCAAGGCGACGCATGACAGTAGCCGCCCCGGTACGGCGGGCTTACTTCGCGGGCCGCGCGCGCAGGGCGTCGGGCTTGTCGGCCTTCAGCGCATCCAGAATGCGTTTGCCCACCCGCCCATCTTGCGGCAGGTTGCGGCGTTCCTGTTCGGCGCGCACCGCGTCGCGGGTCTTGGCGCCGGGTATGCCGTCCGCCTCGCCCACGTCGTAGCCCCGGCCGTACAGCTCTTCCTGCAACTGCTTGATCTCGGCGCGCGACAGGCCGGGGTCATCTGTCGGCCACGCCGCGATGATGCCCGGGCGGCCCTGCAAGCGGTTCAGCAGCAACGACACCGCCAGTCCATAACGGCGCGACTGGTTGTAATGCAGGATGGCGTCAAAGTTCACCGTCGCCAGAAACACCGGCCCCTTGGCGCCGGTGGGCGCGAACAGATAGGCTTGCTCGTCATTGCCCGACGGCAGCTTCAGCACCGACCCATCACCCTGCTTCAAGCCGGCCTGCGCCCACTGGGCAATCGTGCGGCGGTCTTGCGAGCCCACGTACTCCGCGTCCGGTTCGGGCGGGATGGCGGCGGCCAATTCGGCCGGCACGCGCACTTCCACCACGGCCGGCAGCCCATGCGTCCACTTGGCGCGGCGCTTGCGCAGATGGTTGGCGGTAGACGCCAGCGCGTCAGGCAGCGAATTGTAAAGATCGATGCGGCCATCGCCGTCGCCATCGGCGGCCAGTTCGTAGAAGGACGTCGGAATGAACTGCGTCATCCCGAAAGCGCCGCTCCAGGAACCCACGAAGCTGTCCGCCGGCACCGTGCCGTCACGCAGCAGGCGCACCGAGGCGTAGGCGTTTTTTTCCCACAGCGTTTTGTTTTCCGTGCAGGCGCGCGTCAACCAGGCGTTCAGCACGTCAGTCTTGCCGATCTGCCGGCCGTAGTTGGTTTCAATACCAAAAATCGCCACCAGCGTGGCGGGGTCCACCTGGTATTGCTGGCTGATGGTGGCCAGTTGCGGACCCACCTTCTTCATCACCGCCAGGCCGTCATTGACGCGTTCGTCGTCCACGGTCTTGGCGATGTAGTCCCACCAGCTTTCGCGCCCTTCGGGCTGGCCCTTGGCGGACGCAACGGTAGTGGGCAGAAGCTTGGCGCTGGCTGTGTATTTGTCCCAATCCGCCACGGTCAGGCCATTGGCGGTGGCACCCTTGCGCAACTTGGCGATACACGCCTTCGTGTCGAGCTCGGTCGGAATGATGACCGTCGGCGCGGCGGCGGCAGGCGCGGCGGTAGCGGCGGTAGCGGGCGTCCCGGTAGCGGCGGTAGCGGGCGTCCCGGTAGCGGCGGGGGCCGCGGCGGCCGGAGCAGTGGCGGCCGGAGCAGCAGTGGCGGCGGGCGTCGCACTGGCCGGCGTGGCAGCGGCGGCCGGAGCGGCAGCGGGCGCCGACGACGTCGCGGGGGCCGGAGCGGGCGTTGCGGTGCCGGCCTTTGTGGCTTCCTGCTCGGCAACAACGTCGTCAAAGCTGCGCTTGGGCGTCAGCGGCGGCTGGGCCGGCGCAGGTGCGCTCTGCACGCGCGTGCCGGTGGCGGACGCAGGCGATTGCGCCTGAGCAGCGCCCGCGACGGCGATGATGGCCGCCGCCAACACAAGGCGCGACAGGCCAGGGGAATCGATTCGAGGGCGTGAAGAACGCAGAAGCATGGTATTCCTGAAAAATCCAAGTCAGCCCGGATCGTACCGCGACCGGCCGCCGAAATCGAACGAGGGGCAGTGATGTTTTTGCGTCGCCCCTTGCCGCCCCGCCTGACGTCAGGCCGCGTGGGACTGCGCTTTATCGACCGGCGGCGCGCGCAACACACGCAGGCAGACCGCCATCGCAATCAGGCTGAACACCGCAAAGCCCAGCGCCTGTCCCAGCAGCACGCCCTCGGCGCCACCATAGTGCGCGCCCAGCCACACAAACGGGATCGTGCCTACCGTGGACCGCAGCCAACCGATCATCGTCGAATACGTGGCGTACCCCAGGTTGTTGAACACGGCGATCGACACGAAGAACAGGCTGTTTACTGCCCAGGCGAAGCTGCCGTAGCGGCAAAAGAAAATCACCAGGTCACGCCCCGGCCCCGTCATGCGGAACAGGTCGGCCACCCACGGCGCGGCCAGGGCCAGCAAGGTCGCCGCACCCAGGCCATACACCACAGCCCAGCGCGACGTCAGGCTTACCGCCTGCCTGACACGGTCCCATTGGCCCGCGCCCAGGTTCTGTCCAAGAATGGGGCCTATCGCGCCGGGCAGCACGAAGTAAAGCGAATAAGCCAGTTGCAGCACGCGGTCGCCCCCCGTCCCCCCCGCCATGACGCTGGGGCCGAACGTGGCGTAGGTCGACACGGTGAAGATCACGGCCGCTGGCGTCGCCAGCGCGGTCAATGCGGCCGGCAGCGCGATCCTGCCTATGGCGGCCAGATCGCCAAGCAGCGCGGCCCGCCCAGGCCAAGCCACCAGGCGATGCTTGCGGAACACCAACCAGCCGCCCAACGCCACGGTGGCCATGCGCCCCACCCCGCCCGCCCACGCAATGCCTTGCATGCCGCCGTCCAGCACGAAGATGACGATGGGATCCAGCACCGCCACCGTCGTCGTGCCCGCCAACAGCACCCACATGGACTGCCTGCCGCGCCCCGATGCCCGCAGCAGGTTGGACAACATCATGCCGATGCCCATCACTACTGCGAACGGCGTCGTGATCAGCACGTAGGACAACAGGTGTTCGCGCATGTCGGGCGCCAAATTGATCGCCGCCGTGAACGGGCCGATTGCCGCCAAAAAGAGGACACCGGCCACCAGCGCGGACCCTGCCATCAAGATGAGCGACGCACCGGCCAACGTGCGCGCGCGCGGCGCATTGCCCGCGCCCAGTGCGCGCGACACCAGCGCGGCGCCGCCCACGGTGACGCCGATGCACACGGACGTGATCGTGAACTGCGTCATCGACCCAAAGCCCACCGCGCCCATCACGGCTTCGTCCTGCAAGGTGCCCAGATACAGCAGCGACAGGAATTCCACAGCGAAGACGGCCAGCATGCTGGCCCAGCCGGTCAACACCATTTCAAGCACATGCGGCCCGAGCGGCCCCGCTATGAAACGGGCGCGCGAGACGTCAGCCTGGGGATACGCTGACTGCCCCGCACCGCCGGCTGCGTGGTCGTCTACGCCCGGCTCAAGCCCCACGCTGGTGGATGCGGCTTCAGGTCGCTTCGCGCCGGGCGTATCCACTGCAATCTACCGAGGCGCCGCGTTGCCGCGCAGCTGCTGCAAGCGTTCGATGGCCGCCTCCAGGCCTTGCGCGGCGGCGGCTTCGTACCAGTGCAGTGCGGCTTTCATATCCGTCTGTTCCAGAATCATCGCCTGCACGTATTGCGCATCGGGATTGCCGCGCTGCGCATCGGCCAGCAAGGCGCGCTGCGCCAGGGCGTCCTGACGCGGCGACTCGCCATACACGTGCGCGTCATTGCCCACCGGGTCTTCGATCATGCCGCGCAGCGAAGGCGGGTTATGCGCAAACTGCTGCCGCCAGAACAACGCGGTCAGCAGGATGAAGGCGATGAAGACCAAGGCAACGATAAGCAGGTTTTTACGAGTCATGGGGGCATGAAATACGGGATGAAAATCAGGGCTGAACCGGTGCGAACCAATATTGCGACACGCTGCTTTCGTTGGAATACCACGGCAGCAAGCCGATGCTGTCAGACTCGCGCTGCACCGTCACCAGCAGGCCGCCATCCTGAGGTCGAAACATTGCCACGTGGCGTCGCACACCCATGGCTTCATGCTGGCGCCAATCGTGCCGCACGCTGACCCATAGCCTGCCCTGGGTGCAGCCGGTGTAGCGCCGGATGCCGTCGGGCATGTTCAAACGCGCATCGCCCGGCATGGCCGTCATATCCTGCGCGCCGTCCTGCATCGGCAGCCGCGCGGCGGACCTCGCGCCCTGCCCGTCCAGCGCCAGCACGCTCCAGCCCCGGCCCTCGGCCGCCATCGACACAGTCGCCTGATCCGTCGACCGCCATTCCGGCAGCAGCGATTCGCGCATGCCGGGCAAGTCCAGCGGATACAGGAAGAAGGTGTGCAAGTCCTTTAACGCCCCGTTTTCTTCGCCCGCGCGCAATTCGCCCCGGGCGCGATAGGTGCCCGCCAGCTCCGGACATTGCGCGGGATCCGAAGGCAGCACCACCGGCTCGCCGCTTTTGAACGACGGCCACGTGACGGCCACTTCATCCACGCGCGACAGGCCGCAAGCGGCCAAGGTCAACGTCAACAGGCCGGCCGCCCCCATGCGGACAAGCGAACGCGCGCGGCTCGCGCAGGGCGTAGCAAGCGGTTGGGCGGAAAATAGGGATGAATTCATGGTTGCGCGCGTCCAGCCGGGATCGGCGCTGAACTATATCTGAAACCCGCCCCGCCGTTGCCAAGCGGTGCGCGGCGGAGAATAATCGGCACATCTCCACCGGCCACGCACCATGACACCGTTCCGAGGCAAACTTCGCATCCGGCACCTGGAAATCGTGCTGACCGTCTCCGAGCTGGGCAACCTGTCCAAAGCGGCGGCGCAGCTGCACAGCACGCAATCCGGCTTGTCGCGCGCCATCGCCGAGATCGAAGAGCTGGTGGGCGCGCGCCTGTTCGAGCGCACGGCCAAGGGCACCACCTGCACGCCGCTGGGCGAGGCGATGTGCCGCCACGCCCGCCTGCTGCTGACGGATTTTCGCAAGGCAGAGATCGACCTGGCCGCCGTGTCGCGCGGCGACGAAGGCAGTCTGACCGTCGGCTGCTTCTCGATGTTTGCCGGCTGGCCGGTGGCGCAGGCGGCGCGCTCGTTTCGACGAGCCTATCCGCGCATCACGCTGACCATCGAGATCGGCACGCACGAACGCCTGATCGAAGACCTGGATGCGGGCGCGCTGGACGTGCTGATCAGCCGATTTTCGTCCACCGTCAACCCGCAGATCTATCGTTCCACCACCTTGCTGGAAGACGCCGTCGTGCTCGGTTGCGCCACGCACCATCCGTTGGCCGGGGTGGCAGGCACGACGCTGGCTGACTATGTGGCTTACCCCTGGATCACCGCGTTGCCTGGAAGCCGTATCCGAGGCGAGCTGGAAATGTCCCTGCGCCAGGCCGGTTTGGCGATTCCGGATATGATCGGCGCCCTGTCCCTGGAGTTTGGCCGCGAAATGCTGCTGGACGGGCACTACCTGTGGATGCTGCCCGGCAGCGTGGCCACGGTGCGCCAGGCTCGCGGCGAACTGGTCGTGCTGCCCGCGCGCCCCGCGATCAAGAAGTCCCCGCTTGCCGCGATCTGGCGGCGCGACCGCCCCAGCACCCGACAGGCCCGCGCTTTCGCGGCGCATCTGGCGCAGGCCATCGAAGCGGACGACATCGCGCTGGCCGCGTGATCGTTCGTTATAACGCCGGCACTTTTCGCCGATCCTCTTTATCTGAACACGCCCCTTTTTTTTCGGAGCACCCATGTACGACTGGCTCAACGCACTGCCCAAGGCGGAACTGCACCTGCACCTGGAAGGCTCGCTGGAACCCGAGCTGCTGTTCCAGCTGGCGCAACGCAACGGTGTTGCGCTGCCCTGGCCCGACATCGATGCGCTGCGCGGCGCCTACAACTACGGCAACCTTCAGGAATTTCTGGACCTGTATTACATGGGCGCGGACGTGCTGCGTACCGAGCAGGACTTCTACGACCTGACCTGGGCCTACCTGTTGAAGTGCCGCGAGCAGAACGTGGTGCACACCGAACCCTTCTTCGATCCGCAAACGCACACCGATCGCGGTATTCCGTTCCAGGTCGTGCTGGATGGCATCAGCCGCGCATTGGAAGACGGCCGCAAGCAGTTGGGCGTATCCAGCGGGCTGATCCTGAGCTTCCTGCGCCACCTGCCCGAAGAGCAAGCCATGCGCACGCTGGACCAGGCCCTGCCCTTTCGCGACGCATTCATCGCCGTCGGCCTGGACAGCAGCGAAAAAGGTTTCCCGCCCCGTTTGTTCCAGCGCGTCTTCGACCGCGCCCGCGCCGAAGGGCTGCCCGCCGTGGCGCATGCGGGCGAAGAAGGCCCACCCGAGTACATCTGGGAAGCGCTGGACCTGTTGAAGGTGCTGCGCGTGGACCACGGCGTGCGCGCTGCCGAAGACCCGAACCTGATCGCGCGGCTGATCGACGAACAGATCCCCTTGACCGTCTGTCCGCTATCCAACACCCGGCTACGCGTCTTCGAACACATGCGCGACCACAACATCCTGTCGCTGCTGGACGCGGGCGTGAAGGTCACCGTGAATTCCGATGATCCGGCTTATTTCGGCGGGTATGTCACCGAGAATTTTCAGGCGCTGCATGAGCATTTGGGCATGACGCAGGATCAGGCGAAGGCGCTGGCGGATAACAGTCTGGATGCGCGCATCGCGAAGTGAGGCGTGGAGGAAGGCGGTGGGGCGGTGGCTGGAAGTAAGGCAGCGGAGGGGTCAGCCTCTGGCTGTTTCGCGAGCTTGATTCACTCTGGTATCGCGGATCACGGCGCGCTCCGGGATTCGATATCCATTGCCTCGGGCCATTCAACCAACGGCGCCCAACGCAGCGCCAGGTTGTATGCCGGCACGTCATTCGCATCGCGTGGTTCGATGTCGGACGGGGGCAAGGCGTCGGGGCCTAGTTGCATGTAGGTGCAGACGTAGGCCCAGAGATTGTCCAGGTCTTGGTTGTAGGTGCTGAGGTGGAAACGTTCGATGACCTCGTTCGTACCGGGCTTGACGATGGCGATTGAGACGCCCCACTTGATGATGAGACCACCACCGGCGGTAGGCCCCCATTGCTCCCACACTTCGGCTCGCACATCGTTCCAGTCGTGGCTGGCGGTGGTTGCATAACGGCCCCCGAAGGGATTCCACCATACCTGGTGGAACCCATAGACGTAGATCCTGCGACGGACTCGATTGAACCGAATCGGTAAATCGCGTGGTGTAGAAACGTCTATGTGGTATAGAAACGCGGCCAAGTAAAAATAGCCTGCGGAACAAAGCGCAATAACGAACAAAGCAATTAGTCGATCCGTCATATCCCCGGACGAAAACCAGTCGTAGCGGATGGCAATAGTCGGCTGCCAAATGAAGGCGTAGGCGCACAACGGAACAGTTACAACAAAGGTTCCTCGGACACTCGAAGAACGTCTGGACAGTTCCAAATAGATGCCATCCAGGTAGTTTGGCGGCTGCTCTGGACCACCCAACGCCTTGGGCGGGTCAGTCGGTCCCGGCAAATCGCGCTTCCACCCCGGACACGGCGGGTCGAGCATAGGACTGGGCATCAGGGCTGCTCCCTGCGGCATAGCCAGGCATGTCCGAGCTCATCATCCTTGTTTGGCCAGTAGCGAATATCGATGGTGGCGCTATTGAGAGCGTGCGCGCCTCCAAGCCAATAGCGGCAACGCAACACGGGGCTCTCCTCGACCGGCATCCAAATCTGTTCCGGGACTAGCTCAGGCGCAACGCTCAACTTGGGCGCTTCGACTTGACTGTTGTGATACACCGATGCGAGCACAGCCGACGCTACCGCTTGGCTACGTCGACCTTTCGCCACGCCAAATTGCTCAATGCTCAGAGTAAATTCGTAGCGTGACCTGATGGGATCGAAACCGGGGAGAACGACCCGATAGCTCAACACGGTGCCGTATTCAAATCCACCTGTTTCCTTAGCCTGCAAAACGTCCATTATGATCAGCCCATCCAAATCTACGGCACGCTTGTCAGGGTCAAATCCAAGGGATGCCTCCATTCCCAAAACGGCGGCATTTAGCGCAGCAACGGCAAAGTCCATCTGATGCCCCTCGGCCCACCTCAACTCCATTTCGGCTTTTCCGAAATATGACTGTCGCGCCCAAAGTTCCAGGGCATCCGACTCCAGTTTCTTTGCTGTGCCTGCGGCGATAAAGGCCGCGAGCCCAAGCGCAACACCGATCCCCAAGGGCCCGAGTAGCGCGCCGCTGCCAATCGCGCCAGCCCAGGCAAAGCCACCTCCGAGGATTGACAAAACTGCGGCAACTACATTTGCCAGTCCTGCTGATGTATCGCCTTGCCTCGCAACACGCAACAAGGCGCGCATACTCCCAACCCCATCCGCCACTCCCCCCAACGCCGCTATCGCCCCACCCGCTTTCACCAACCCCTTCCCCAACCCAATCGCCTTCGCGACCACGCCCAGCTCCGCATTCGCAATCCTCCGCATAAACGGCTGGACCGCCTCGCCTGCCACACTGACCGCCAACCCGCCCGCCTCGACACCCGCGCCTAGCATGCCGATGCCCGCTCCGTACAACGCAGCCATCGCCTCTGCATGCTCCGCGCCCACCGCGTTTCGAGCGGATTCCAGGCTGGTTTGTACGCTGTCGTGCAGAAAGTAGAGGCTGACGAGCGATAGCGCGCCGTAGCCCGAGCCTACCGACAGACGCTTCAAGCTGACGAAGCCGTTCTTGGCGAATTCTCGGGCTTGTTCGGCGGTCAGTTCCAGACCGATCAGCAGATCGGCCACGGGGGCTTCCAGGTGATGGACGCCTATCGACAGTCTTCGCATCAGGCCGCCCGCCATGGCGCGCGTACTGTGCGTGACGTCATCAATGGCCGCTTGCATGCTGTGCGCGGCGTCTCGCGCTGCGTCGG
>NZ_LBHW02000040.1:0-54913 GCF_001005835.2 Achromobacter sp. LC458 | reverse complement strand
ACCGAATTGCTGACCCAACTGCGCGCCGTGGTCGGCAACGCGCATGTACTGACCGGCGATGCGGCCACGCGCCGCTTTCGTCGCGGCCATCGCACGGGCGAAGGCCGTGTGCTTGCGGTGGTACGCCCCGGCAGCTTGCTGGAGCAATGGCGTGTGCTGCAAGCCGTGGTGCAATCGGGGCGCATCGTCATCATGCAGGCCGCCAACACCGGGCTGACCGGCGGGTCCACGCCCGATGGCGATCAGTACGACCGCGAGATCGTGCTGATCAGCACGCTGCGCATTCCGGGGGTGCAGGTGATCCGCGACGGGCGGCAGGTGGTGTGCCTGCCCGGCGCCACGCTGGACCGGCTGGAGCAGACGCTGGCGCCGCTGGGCCGCGAACCGCATTCGGTGATCGGGTCGTCCTGCATTGGGGCGTCGGTGCTGGGCGGCGTGTGCAACAACTCGGGCGGCGCCTTGCTGCGGCGCGGGCCCGCGTACACCGAACTGGCGCTGTACGCGCGGCTGGACGAAGACGGTTCGCTTAACCTGGTCAACCATCTGGGCATCGACCTGGGCCAGACGCCCGAAGAGATCCTGACCCGTTTGCAGGCCGGCGACTATGGTCCCGGCGATATCAGCGATGACGTGGGCGCGGCGTCAGACCCCAACTATGCCGACCATGTGCGCCAGATTGACGCCCCCACGCCGGCGCGCTTCAATGCGGACCCCTCACGCCTGCACGAGGCCTCCGGCTCGGCCGGCCGTGTGTGCCTGTTCGCGGTGCGGCTGGACACGTTCGAGCGCGAACCCAGCACGGTGTTTTATATCGGCAGCAACCTGCCCGATGACCTGACCGCCGTGCGCCGCGAACTGTTGGCCAAGCTTCCACGGCTGCCTATCGCGGGCGAATACATCCATCGCGACGCATTCGATATCGGCGCGCGCTATGGCAAAGACGTGTTTTTGCTGATCGACAAACTGGGCACCGCCCGCGTACCCAAGGCCTTTGCCATCAAGAGCCGGCTGGACGGCATGGCGGAACGGCTGGGCCTGCCGGGCCTGATCGACCGCGCGATACAGGCCGTTGTGGCGCTGCTGCCAAATCATCTGCCGCGCCGCATGCGCGACTACCGCGACCGCTACGAACACCACCTGCTGCTGCGCGTGTCCAACGATACGATCGAGGCCACGCGCGCGTTTTTGACGAAGCAATTCGCGGGGCGCAAGGACGCCGCATTCTTTGAATGCGACGCCGAAGAAGGACGCAAGGCCTTTCTGCATCGTTTTGCCATCGCGGGCGCGGCAATCCGCTATCGCGACACGCATCGCTCAACGGTGCAGGACATCGTGCCGCTGGACATCGCGTTGCGCCGCAATGACCGGGAATGGGTCGAGACCCTGCCGGCCAACATGGAACGCGACATCGTGCACAAGCTGTATTACGGGCACTTTTTCTGCCACGTGTTTCACCAGGACTACATCGTGCGCAAGGGCGTCGACCCGGTCGCGATGGAGCATCGCATGTGGGCGTTGCTGGACGCGCGGCAGGCGGAATATCCGGCCGAGCACAACGTGGGGCACTTGTATGTTGCCAAGCCGGCGCTGGCTGCGTTTTATCGGGAACTAGACCCCACCAACACGTTCAACCCGGGCATCGGGCACACGTCAAAACTGTTGAATTGGGGCGCCTGCTGCGGCCAGCAAGGGTTGCCGGCCGCTTACCGCGGCCAAGAGGATGGCCGCGGCGCGCAGGGGTAGATCAGGCGTCGTTGGCGGCGTAGCCCATGTTGAATTGCAAGCCGCTGGCGCCTTCGTCCTGGCCGGGTTCGGCGCGCGACTGACCCAGGCGGGCCAGGTATTCGGCGGTGATGTCGCCCGTGACGTATTCGCCGTCGAAGCACGAAGCCTCAAAGCGCTGCATCTTGGGGTTCAGGTCACGCACCGACTGCTGCATGTCGGACAGATCCTGGTAGATCAACGAATCGGCGCCGATGGCGCGGGCGATTTCTTCGTCGGTGCGGCCGGTGGCGATCAGTTCCGATTGCGTGGGCATGTCGATGCCGTACACGTTCGGGAATCGCACCGGGGGCGCGGCGGACGCGAAGTACACCTTGTTGGCGCCGGCGGCGCGCGCCATGTCGACGATTTCGCGGCTGGTGGTGCCGCGCACGATGGAGTCATCAACCAGCAGCACGTTCTTGCCCTTGAATTCCATGCCGATGGCATTGAGCTTCTGGCGCACGGACTTACGGCGCACGGCCTGGCCCGGCATGATGAACGTGCGGCCCACGTAGCGGTTCTTGATGAGCCCTTCGCGGTAGTCCAGGTTCAGGCGCGCGGCCAGCTGCATGGCGGCGGGACGCGAGGAATCCGGAATCGGCATGACGACATCGATGTCGCCCAGGCGCATGTTGCGCGCGACCTTGTCGGCCAGGTACTCGCCCATGCGCAGGCGGGCGTCGTAGACCGACACGCCGTCGATCAGCGAATCCGGACGCGCGAAGTACACGTATTCGAAAATGCAGGGCACCAGTTGCGGGTTCTCGGCGCACTGGCGGCTGACGAAGCGGCCGTCCAGGTCGACGAACACGGCTTCGCCGGGCTCGACGTCGCGCACGAAGACAAAGCCGCTGCCTTCCAGCGCCACGGATTCCGAGGCCACCATCCATTCAACGCCTTCGTCGGTTTCCATGCGGCCGATACACAACGGGCGGATGCCGTTGGGGTCGCGGAAGGCCAGCAGGCCGTAACCGGAAATCTGCGCCACGACCGCATAGGCGCCACGCACGCGCTTATGCACGGCCGACACCGCACGGAAGATCGCGTCGTCGTCTAGCGACACACCGTTGGCCGAGGATTGCAGCTCGTGCGCAAGCACGTTCAGCAGCACTTCGGAATCGGAATTCGTGTTGATGTGGCGACGGTCGACGCGGTACAGCGATTCACGCAGTTCACGCCAGTTGGTCAGGTTGCCGTTGTGGGCAAACATGATGCCGAACGGGGCGTTGACGTAGAACGGCTGGGCCTCTTCCTCGCTGGCGCTGGAGCCCGCGGTGGGATAGCGAACCTGGCCGACGCCGGACGTACCGGGCAACGAACGCATGTTGCGCGTACGGAAGACGTCGCGCACCAGGCCGTGAGCCTTGTACATATTGAATTGGTTGCCTTGCGACGTCGCGATGCCCGCGGCGTCCTGCCCGCGATGCTGCAACAACAGCAAGCTGTCATAGAGCAGCTGGTTGACCGGCCCGCGCCCGATGACCCCTACGATTCCACACATGGTGAGATTTCCTGGTTGATTTGAAGCTAATCAATACGGCAGCCAAGTCGCCAAAGACGGCGGCAGCCACGTTTTGATATGTTTGATGGCCTCGATGGCCGAATGCGAAAACATGGCGTCCTTCCACCACGGCTCTTGGGGCAGCGGCGTGTAGCCGGCAGCGGCCACCAACGCCAGCACGATCAGCAGACCACGGGCCAGCCCGAACATTCCGCCCAGGCCGTGATCGGCCGGGCTGAGTCCGGTACTGCGGATCAAGGCGGCTAGCGTCATGTTGACCAAACCCACACCGAGCAGCACGAGGATGAACACCACGGCGTATGAGACTCCCATGCGCAGCAGCGTCGTTTCAATATAGGGCTCTAGCCACGTATACACCGTGGGACCCCACCATATCGCGGCCACAAAGGCCAGCAGATAGGCGACCAGCGACAGCACCTCTTTGAGCAGGCCGCGCACCAGGCCCAGCACACCCGAGACCGCCAGGATGGCCAGCACGACGAAGTCGAAACCGGTCACTATTGGGCGGCGATAAAACCATTGTCATAGCCCAAGGTGCGCAAACGCGCCTGGGCCGCCTGTGCCGCTTCGCGAGAGGGGAACGGCCCCACGCGCAAACGGTACTGCTGCTTGCCTCCGATGGAGGCTTGTTCAACAAATGCGTTGGTGACGCCCGCCTGATGCAGCTTGGCGCGACGCGATTGGGCGTCTTCCGACGTGGTGTACGCCGCGATCTGCAACACGAAATTGCCCTTGGCGGCAGGCTTGGGCGCGGCGGCCGGCGCCGAAGCAGCCGGTGCCGCGCGCCCTTCCAGCAGCGCCAAAGCGCGCGCGCCGTCATCGGAACGCGTGTCGGGCTTGGCGGGGGTAGCCGGTTTGGCTTCCGGCTTGGCCTCGGGCTTGGGTTCCGGCTTGGGCTTGGCTTCGGGCTTGGGCGGCACCAGGGGCGGCGTGACCTGCACGGTGGTTCCTTGCGCGCTGGACGCCGTCGCGGCGGGCGGCGTGGAGGTCACGGCAGGCGGCGTGGGCACCGGGGTTTCGGTAGGCGCGGTGCCCGTGGCGGCGCCATTGGCGGCGGCTGCGCCCGACGCGGCAGCACCGGACCCGGCGGCCTGCGGCTCGCTTACCTGCGGTTGGAAGGGTGTGTTGCGGTCCGGCACGCGGATGGGAATGTTGTCGGCAACCGGCACCGGTTGCGAATCAAGCACCATGGGCAGGATGATGACCGCCGCCAGCACCAGGGCGACGGCGCCTGCCAACCTGCGCCGCGCACGGCCGCGCAGCTGCGCAGCCTGAACCTCGCTAGGCACTGCCGCCCGTTTAGAGGACTGCGCCTGGTCGGCAGGATCTTTGCGATTGAAAAAACCCATGGAAGAGAATTCCTTGCGGCGCCTTGCGGCAATATGGCGGCGGGCCGCCATGTCCCGTTTTGCCTATGCCTTGCGACCCAGAGCCTGCAAAACCGAGGCCACGGTGAGAAACGACCCAAACACGACGATTCTATCATTCTCGACCGCCCGTTCGCGCGCCGCCGCGTAGGCTTGCGCGGGATCGTCGAAGGCGGCGATGCTGGGGCTTTCCGCCCCCGCGGGCGATGGCGGCAAGGCGGCGGCCACCTTGTCGGCCAGCGCCTGGCCCGACGTGCCGCGCGGCCCCGGCAGCCCTGCGCAATACCAGTGGTCGATGCGGGAGCCCAGCTTGGCGATGACGCCGGCCAGGTCCTTGTCGTTCAGCATGCCGAACACCGCGTGGGTGTAGGGATGAAAGCCCATGTTGTCCAGGTTCTGCGCCAGCACGGCTGCGGCATGCGGGTTGTGCGCCACATCCAGGATGACCGACGGCTGACCGGGCAGAATCTGGAAGCGGCCCGGCAGCGAGGCTTGCAGCAACCCAAGCCGCACCGCCTGCTGCTGCACCGGCAGCCGGTCGCGCACCGATTCCAGCGCGGCCAGCGCGGCGGACGCGTTCAGCAGCTGGTTGGCCCCGCGCAGCGCCGGGTACGCCAGCGCGCTGCGGCGCTGTTCGCGCCCGCCATACGCCCATTGCTGGCGGTCGCCGGAATAGTTGTAGTCGCGCCCGAACAGCCAGAGATCCGCGCCGATTTTTTCAACGTGGTCCAGCAGCGATTGCGGGGGCACCGGGTCGCTGCAAATGGCCGGACGGCCAGCGCGATAGATGTGGGCCTTTTCGAAGCCGATTTTTTCGCGGGTGTCGCCCAGCCAGTCGGTGTGGTCAAGGTCTACGCTGGTGACGATGGCGCAATCGGCGTCGACGATGTTGACGGCGTCCAGCCGCCCGCCCAGCCCCACTTCCAGCACGATGGCGTCCAGCCGCGTTTGCGAGAACAGCCGCAAGATGGCCAGCGTGGTGAATTCAAAGTAGGTCAGCGAAACCTCGCCCCGCGCCGCTTCGACCGCCTGGAACTGCGCGATCAGCTCGGCGTCAGAGGCGATCTGGCCGTTGACGCGGGCACGTTCGTTGAAGTCGATCAGGTGGGGCGACGTGTACAGCCCGACCTTGTAGCCGGCAGCCAGCAGGATGGCTTCAAGCATGGCACAGGTGGACCCCTTGCCGTTGGTGCCGCCCACCACGAACTTCACGCCCGACAGCTCAAGCCCCATGCGGGTGGCCACGTCGCGCACGCGGTCCAGGCCCATGTCGATCGCGGTGGCGTGTATGGATTCCAGGTACTGGAGCCAGTCGGACAGGGTGGCGGAAGCGTCAGGCGAAGAAACGGGGGACATGTCGGGGCCGAGAGAGGAGATCAGCCCAGGATTTTAACAGCCGGTGCCCGGTGTTTTCCCTAATCCCCTAGGGCGCGCCACGGTATCGATTCCGAAAAAGCGCTTGCCGATGTTTTTCGCATACGTGAAAATGAATTTACGTATGAAAACTTAGACGGACAAACATGACGCAATCTTCACCCCCCCGCTGGCTGGTTCGCGAAGCCGACATCCCCGGCTATCACCCCGCCAATCACACCGGCACCTTGAACCGCCGGCTGATCAGCCCCGACACGGTCGGCGCGCGTGGCGTGGAAGTGCTGCTGGGCGTGATTGAAAAAGGCCAGGGCGCGCTGCCGCATGCGCATCCGGGCATCGAACAGGTCTGCTATCTGTTGTCCGGCACCGCGCGCGCGCAGGTGGCGGACGAAACGGCCGACATGGTGGCGGGCGACTGCTGCTACTTCCCGCCCGACATCCCCCACGTATTTACCGTGACCAGCGACGAGCCCGCCAGGCTGCTGGTGATCTACACCCCTCCGTACGAAGAATCCCCCGACCGCGTGATCCGGGACTTTCCGGCGCCCTCGCCCGCCGCCTGACGCGGCGCGGCACCAGGCAGCGGACGCAGAGCCGCGCTTGCATTCCTATCTATAAAAACTGGAGACAACCCATGCACCCCTTCCGTCTATTCGGTACCGCCCTGCTCAGCGGCGCGGCATTGTTGGCCGCGCCCCTGGCGCAGGCGGCCGACTACCCCAACAAACCCATTACGTTGATCGTGCCGTTCCCGGCCGGTTCAGGCACCGATGCCGTCGGCCGCATCTTCGGGCAGGAGCTGTCGACCATCCTGGGCCAACAGATCGTCGTCGAGAACAAGCCCGGCGCCAACGCGACCATCGCGGCCAGCTATGTGGCGCGCGCCAAGCCGGACGGCTACACCTTGTTCGTCACCACCAATACGTCGCACTCGGCCGCCCCCTGGCTGATGAAGAACGTGTCCTACGACCCCGTCAAGGATTTCACGCCCATCGCGCGCGGCGGCAACCTGCCCTTCATCCTGGTCGTGAACCCGAAACGGCCGTGGAAGAACGTGGCCGAACTGGTGGCCGACGCGAAGAAAAACCCGGGCCGCATCACCTATGCCAGCGGCAACAGCACGGGCATCGTCGCGGGCGCAACGCTGGCCGACCGCGCCAAGATCGACATCCTGCACGTGCCGTACAAGGGCACGCCGCAGGGGCTGACCGACGTGGTGGGTGGGCAGGTGGATTTCATGTTCACCGACCTGGCTTCCGGCCTGCCGTTCGTGCAGTCCGGTCAACTGCGGGCCCTGGCCGTGTCCACCGCCGAGCGCAGCGCCATCGTGCCGGACCTGCCGTCCATGGCCGAGGCGGGCGTGAAGGACTTTGACCTGAATTCCTGGAACGGCTACTTCGGCCCGGCCGGCCTGCCGCCCGAGGTGGTCGCCAAGTTGAACGCCGCGATCAACAAAGTGGTGGCCAATCCCGACGTGAAGAAGCGCCTGGCGGGCCTGGGCTTCGACGCCTTCTCGGGTACGCCGCAGGACTTCGCCACGTTCGTCAGCGAACAGCGCGACCTGTGGGGCAAGCTGATCAAAGACGCGGGGATCCAACAACAATGACGCCGCATTCATCCACTGATGCCGCCGCCGGCGGCCCGCTTGCCGGGGTGCGCATCCTGGACCTGAGCTCGGTCGTGATGGGCCCTTACGCCACCCAGACGCTGGCGGACCTGGGCGCGGACGTCATCAAGGTGGAATCGCCCGCGGGCGACAACATGCGCGCCGTGGGCCCCATGCGCAATCCGGGCATGGGCCACTTGTACCTGCACCTGAACCGCAACAAGCGGTCCATCGTGCTGGACCTGAAGACGCCCGAGGGCCTGGCGGCTTGCTTGAAGCTGGCGGAAAGCTGCGACGCACTGCTCTACAACATCCGGCCCCAAGCCATGGCGCGGCTGGGCTTGTCGTACGAGGCGGTGGCCGCGCGCAACCCGCGCATCGTTTACCTGGGCGCCTACGGGTTTGGCGAGGCCGGCCCCTACGCCGGCCGGCCCGCGTACGACGACCTGATCCAGGGGCAGACGGGCATCGCGGCGCTGTCGGCCCAGCAAAGCGGCGACGTGCCGCGCTACGCGCCGCTGACGCTGGCGGACCGCGCGGTGGGCCTGCACGTAGGCATCGCCCTGGTGTCGGCCGTGCTGCACGCCAAGACCACGGGGCGCGGCCAACAGGTCGAGATCCCGATGTTTGAAGGCATGGCGCACCTGGTGCTGGGCGATCACCTGGGCGGGGCGACCTTTGAACCGCCGCTGGGGCCCACCGGCTACGCCCGGCTGCTGGCGCCGCACCGCCGCCCCTACGCCACGGCCGACGGTTATCTGTGCCTGCTGATCTACAACGACAAGCACTGGCGCAACTTCTTCAAGCTGATCGAGCAGCCGGAATTGGCCCAGGACCCGCGCTTTTGCACGCATGGCGCGCGGGCGGCGCACATCAGCGAGGTCTACGCCTTCGTGGCAGACGTGATTCGCACCCGCTCCACGGACCACTGGCTGGCAGCGATGGCGGGGGCCGACATCCCGGCCTCGCAGTTGTACACGGTGGACGACCTGCTGCAAGACGAGCACCTGGCCGCCACCGACTTCATCCGCCACATCGACCACCCCAGCGAAGGCCCGCTGCGCACCCCCGCGCCGCTGGGCCATTACCAAGGCACGCCGACATCGCTGCGCCGGCCCGCCCCCCGGCTGGGCGAACACAGCCGCGAGGTGCTGGCGCAGGCCGGCTACGACGACGCCCGGATCGACGACCTGCTCGCCCGTGGCATTACCCAGGACGGAAACGACTGATGGACTTTGCTTTCACCCCCGACCAATTGGCGCTGCGCGACGCCGTTTCGCGCATCTGCGACCGCTACCCCGACGAATACTGGCTGGAACGCGACCGCGAAGGCGGCTTTCCCGAGCCGCTGCATGCCGATCTGGCCCGCGACGGCTGGCTGGGCATCGCCATGCCGCAGGAATACGGTGGCGCCGGCCTGGGCATGACAGAGGCCGCGCTGATGATGCAGACCATCGCCGCGTCCGGCGCGGGTTTTACCGGCGCGTCCGCCGTGCACATGAACATCTTCGGGCTGAATCCGGTGGTGGTCTTCGGCAGTGACGAACAACGCAGCCGCTGGCTGGAACCACTGATCGCCGGCCGCGAGAAAGCCTGCTTCGCCGTGACCGAGCCCGATGCCGGGCTGGACACCACCAAGCTGTCGACCCGGGCGGTGCGCCAGGGCGATGAATACGTGGTGCATGGGCGCAAGATCTGGATATCGACGGCGCAGGTTGCCACCAAAATGCTGCTGCTGGCGCGCACCACGCCGTTGTCCGAGGTAGACAAACCCACCCAGGGCCTGTCGCTGTTCTATACGGACCTGGACCGCGAAAAGATCGAGGTGCGTGAAATCGAGAAAATGGGCCGCAAAGCCGTGGACTCGAACATGCTGTTCATCGATGGCCTGCGCATCCCCGTGGCCGACCGCATCGGCGAAGAGGGCCGAGGCTTTGAATACATCCTGCACGGCTTGAACCCCGAACGCATCCTGATCGCGGCGGAAGCCGTGGGCATTGGCCGCGCGGCGCTGGACCGGGCGGTGAAGTATGCCGGCGAACGCACCGTATTCGGCCGCCCCATTGGCCAGAACCAGGGTATCCAGCACCCGCTTGCACAAGCCTGGATGCAGCTGGAGGCCGCCGACCTGATGGTGTTCAAGGCCGCCAGCCTGTACGACGCCGGCCTGCCCTGCGGCCCCTACGCCAACACCGCCAAATACCTGGCGGCCGAAGCCGGCTACAACGCCTGCCAGACGGCGGTGATGACGCTGGGCGGCATGGGCTACGCCAAGGAATACCACGTGGAACGGCTGCTGCGCGAAAGCTTCATTCCGCGCATTGCGCCCGTCAGCCCGCAGCTGATCATGTGCTTTATCGCCGAAAAGGTGCTGGGGCTGCCGAAGTCGTATTAAGGATCAGGGCGGGGCCCGCGCCCCGTCAGGCCTGCTGTTCCAGCGCCGTGCAGGCCGCACGCAGGATGCGCGCATACGCCTCTTGCTGCGGCTCGATCCGGTAGATCGGGCCGCCCACCGAAATCGCATAGTGCTCGCCCGACAGCGTGACGGGCCACGCAATGGCGCCCACGTCGGCGATCGATTCCCCACTGTTCATGAACCAGCCGCGTTGCCGCGAGCGCTGAAGATCAGCTTCCAGTGCCTCGGCGGTGACCAGCGTGCGCTCGTTGTAGCGCGTCATCGGCGTGCCGGCCAGGACGGCATGGCGCGCGGATTCATCCATCAGCGACATCAAGGCCTTGCCCAGCGAATTGGCGTGTACGTCCTTGAACTCGCCGGCAACGGGCGCGTATCGGATGGTATGTGGCGAATCCAGCACGTCCAGATAGACCACGCGGCCGTCCTGCGTCAGCTTGGCAAAAACAACGGTTTCGCGGGTGGCGTCGCGCAATTCGGCCAGGCTGGGGTAGACGCGATCCAGCACGGGGTCGGCACGCGCGATGCGTTGCGCCATGGCCAGCAGCCGGCCGGTGGGGTAGTACCCCTGGCGCCGCCCCGTTTCGTACAGGTAGCCCAGCCCGGTCAAGGTGCGGATCAGCGCCAGGCAGCTGGACACCGGCACATCCAGCAGACGGGCCAGCTCCGACAAGGGCAACGCGCGCTTTTCGCGGGCAAAGGTTTCGATGATTTCGATGACTCGCAGCGCTGTCTTGACACTCATTGCCCGATCCAAACTGATTAGCACGTGAAAGACCCAGCCCCGCCGGGGGCTAAAGTTCCCTGCAAAGGTGCCGTAATCGTAGCTGAGAATTCCCTGAAAACAGCGCGTTCCTCCGAGACGCCCACATCGCCGCTGGAGTGATCATGGCCGTAACCCCCCTAGCCCCCGCTACGTTCGCACCCGTTGCGCCCGTGTTGGCCCCGGTCGCAGCCGAACCGGCTGTGAGCGTGACGCCCGCGGCCGCCGCCACGAACAGCGGCGCCTCCGACAGTGCCACGTCGGACCAATCAGATTCGCAGAAGCTGCCGCTGGACAAGGCGCTGGACGAAATCAACGACCAGATGAAGGCGTGGTCGACTCAGCTTCAGTTCGAGATAGACCCGAACGTGCATCAGGTGGTGGTGTCGGTGGTGGACGCGGAATCGGGCGATGTCATTCGCACGATCCCCAGCGAAACCGTGCTGAAAATCGCCAAAATGATCGTGAACATGCAAGGCAACGGCATCAAGACTTCCGCGTAGGTGACCCTTTAAAACGGTGTTTTCCATGCAAGTTGGCGCCATTTCGTGAGGGAAACCCCGAATTAGGCCCGCCTTATGCCCTTACCCGGCCAATCGCCGGCATCATATTTTTGACAGAATCGCATCGCTAGGAAGGAATTTCACATGGCTTCTATTACCAACCTTGGGTCCGTGTCCGGCTTGCCGCTGGAAAAGATCCTGTCGGACCTGCAAGACGCCGAGACGAAAAAGCTGTCGGTCTACACGACCCGCGCCGAAAGCTACCAAACCCGTATCGACGCTTACTCGCAGCTGCAAAGCGCGTTGGAAGCCCTTCAGTCGTCTGCCGCCGTGCTGGGCAAGACCGAAACGATGGCTGCCATCAAGGGCAGCGTGACCGGCGGTTCCGCCCTGACGGCCACTGTGGCCGCGGAAGGCGCGGTGGCTGGCGAGTACACCATCGAAGTGAAAAACCTGGCGCGTGCCCAAAGCCTGCAATCGTCGGCCATTGCCGACCGCACGGCCCAGAACGGCGCCACCGGCACCTTTGAAATCGAACTGGCCGACGGCACCAAGCGTACCGTCGACCTGAAAGACGACACGTCGCTGAACGGGATCGTCAAAGCCATCAACGCCGACGACAAGACCGGCCTGCGCGCCACGGTCATCAACGACGGCAATGGCAACAACTTCCTGATGCTGACCGCGCGTGACACGGGCGAGAAGGCATCGGTCAAGTCCATTACCGTCAACGGCGACCAGTCGCTGAAAGACATCCTGACCTTCAGCACCGACGCCGGCGGCGTCACCAGCGGCATGACGGCCACCAAGGGCCAGGACGCCGAAGTCATCATCAACGGCATCCCGGTCAAGAGCGGTTCGAACAACATTTCGACCGCCATCGACGGCATCACGTTGAACCTGGCTGAAAAGACGGACGCCGACAAGCCGATCACGCTGAAGCTGGAAGCCGATACCTCGGTCGCCAGCAAGGCCGTGCAGGACTTCGTCACCAAGTACAAGACGCTGCAAACCACGATCAAAAACCTGACGTCGTTCGACGCCAAGGCCGCCACCAACCAGCCGCTGACCGGCGACGGTACGACGCGTTCGATCCAATCCGCCCTGTCCGGCGCGCTGCAAGGCGTGCTGGGCAACGGCACGCTGAAATCGCTGGCAGACCTGGGCATCACCACGGATGCCACCGCCCGCGAATTGAAGCTGGACACGACCAAGCTGACCAAGGCCCTGACGGAAAACCCGGCAGACGTCACCAAGCTGCTGACCGGCGAAAACGGCCTGGCCAAGAACATCGACGCCGCCCTCAAGGACGTGCTGGGTTCGACGGGTTCGCTCAAGACGCGCCAGGACGGCTTGGCCAAGTCCATCACTGCCGTGGATGCGCAGAAGGCACGCGCCAAAGCGTCCAGCGACGCTGAAATCGAACGGATGCGCTCGCAGTTTGTTGCGCTGGACACCTTCTACATGAAGATGCAAAGCACAGGCGCGTACCTGACCCAGCAGTTTGAGGCAATGAATAAGTCCAACAAGTAACTTATAGAAGATGCATTAAATGACGTATGCCGCCCGACGGCCCTCAGGGTCTTATTCTGTTCGTTCCTACGCCGATATCGGTCTGGAAACGCAAGTCCTGGGCGCAAGCCCGGAGCGGCTGATCACCCTGCTGTATCTGGGTGCGCGGGCGGCCATCGGGCAGGCACGTATCCATTTGAACGAAGGCCGGATCGCCGAGCGCGGCGCCGCCATCTCGAAAGCGATCAAGATCGTCGATGAAGGTCTGAAGACGGGGCTTAATATGGAGGCCGGCGGCGATATCGCCGCCAACCTCGCCCTGCTGTACGACTACATCATCCGCACGCTGCTGACGGCGAACCTGAAGGCGGATGCCGAACAGCTGGATATTGCCGACCGCCTGCTGGCCGACCTGGCCGAGGCCTGGCAGACTTCCATCGACCGGCCTGCCGGCGGCATGGAGCCGTAATGGCCAGAACCATGTCCCTAGCCAGCCTGCGCACGCCCGAGATTTCCATGACGTCCCTTACCCAGTCCCTTCCCTCCATCCTGGAAAACTACCAGGAGATTGCTGACATCACGGGGGAAATGCTCTCCGCCGCCAAGGCCGGCGACTGGGACCTGGCCATGGTGCACGGCCAGCAATACTGCGAACGCGTCGAACGCCTGCGTCAGACCGAACAAAAGGCGCCGCTGGACGAAGCCACGCGCGCCATGAAGTACGACCTGCTGGTGCGCATCCTGGAAAACGACGCGCTGACGCGTGATCTGGCCATTCCTCAACTGGCCCGCCTGGGCGAACTGCTGGGGCGCATGAAGCGCCAGCAGACGCTGCTGTCGGCCTACGGATACCAGCAGGCGCCTGAAGAATGAGCGTCGGTCCCGCCGCACTCGGTAACGTCCTGGTGCAGCGGTTGGACGCCGTGCTTGGCACGACGATGTCCGCCGCGAATGCCAACCAGGTTTCGGGCGCCCGGCCGGACGCCGTCAGCCAGCCTGGCGGCCCGGAAAAGCCCGGGTCGTCGGACGGGTCCACCCGCGATCCCCGGCAAGGCATACAAACTGGCGGCGCCCGAGGCGACCGCCAGAATACCGTTGTCGACGCCAAGACCGCCGCCGCGCTGGCGCTGGCCGCGCGCGGGCTGGTCACCAGTAGCGACACCACCGCGTCCGCGCCGACCACGCTGGGCACCACCGCCCGCACGATTCTTGCCTTGCTGGCGCAGTTTCCAGAAGCCGCGCCCGCCGTCCAGGGACGCGCCCCGCTGTGGAACGCCAATGGCGGCGCGGCTGAGCAAGCGCCCGCCCAAGCCGGATCCCAACCCGCGCCCGCGAACGGCCCGGCCGCCCAGCCCGGACAAGCCGCGCAGACGTTGCCGGGCGCCCCGCAGACGGGCGCTGCCGCGAACACCGCCGCCCCCTCCGTCCCCCCTTCCGCCGCGACGGCCGGCGCCGATGCGGCCGCCGGCACCAAGGCCGGCCGCCCCGCCGGCCACGCCGACACGGCTGCCACGCGCGGCGCCGACGCCGCGGCCCATGCCGCGCTTGCCGCCGGGGGCCCGTCGGCACGCCTGCTGGGGCAGGCGCTGCGCCAGGCCTTGCAGACCAGCGGGCTGTTCTACGAATCGCACCTGACCGACATGGTGTTCGGCCGCACCAACCCGGACGCGCTGCAAAAAGAGCCCCAGGCCAACCTGACCAAAGACCCCGCCCAGCAGAACGCGATGCTGGCGCGCAACCGCGCCGATGCGCCCGCCGCCAACCGCGCGGCCGGCGGCGGCGATGCGGCAACAGGCACCGGAACCTCGACCAGTCCGGCACCCGGCACGCCCGTAGCCGGCATCCACCAGGACCTGACCGTGCTGGTTCGCCAACAGCTGGACGTGCTGGCCAACCAATCGCTGACCTGGCAAGGCGAAGCCTGGCCCGGCACGCCGATGGAATGGGAAGTGGAACGCGACCCCTACGGCGGCGATCCCGATTCGGCCACGCCCACCTGGGCCACGCGCTTGAAGCTGGACCTGCCGCGCCTGGGGCTGGTGGACGCCCGCCTGAATTTGGCAGGCGACCAGATCGTCCTGCAACTGGTCGCGCCGCTGGCCGCCGGTGAAATCAACGATGCGTCCGACCAGCTGCGCTCGCGCCTGTTGGCCGCCGGCCTGACGCTGAGCAACCTGGCGGTCAGCGTGACGGACCCGCGCCCCGTCATCCCGACCGACTTCTGATGAGCAACATCTCCTATTCCGAGGACGGCGGCCAAATTGGTGGCTCCAATGCCGGCCCCCATGCCGGCCCCAATGCCAACCGCAATGCCGCCGTCGCCATTTCCTACGACGACAAGGACGGCGCGCCCCGCGTGGTGGCCAAGGGCTACGGCCAGCTTGCCGACACCATCGTGCGCGCCGCCGAGGAAAACGGCCTGTATGTGCATGAGTCCCGGGAATTGGTCGGCTTGCTCATGCAAGTGGATCTGGACGCACATATTCCTCCCCAACTGTACGTAGCGGTGGCAGAATTGCTGGCCTGGCTGTATCGCCTGGAATCGCGCGAGCTTCCCCAAGCGGCGCCGCCCGCCTGACCCCACTTTCTAAGGACCACCATCGTGTTGGAAGCCAGCGACCCGGAATTCCTGCTGACCCGGCCGGAAGACATGCGTTCCGCCCTGTTCGAGCTGACGCACCCCGACAGCCACATCCTGGTGCGCGACGCCGCCGACCGCGAGATGGCGGTGCTGGTGCTGGGCGCCGACAAGCAGACGCGCCAGTTCTTCTGGCGGCCCCGGGACTACGCCGGCGCCGACTTCGAACAGTCGGACAGCATGGGGTTGTTAAGCGGCACGACGTTCCACTTCCACGCCACCGCCTATGGCGGCGTGCAGATCCGCTTTCGCGTGCAGCGCCCCGAGGTTATTCATTTCGATGACGGCAGCGCGGCGTTGATGTCACCGTTTCCCGATCGCCTGGCCCGCATCCAGCGACGCAAGATGTTCCGCGCCTCGCTGGTTACCGGCGCGGGGCAATGCCAGGCCACGTGGCAGCCCGAACCCAAGGCCCGCCCCTTCAGCTTCACCGTGCGCGATATTTCCGTTGACGGCGTGGGCCTGCGCGCCGGGCTGGCCGTGCCCGCCCTGCCCGAGCGCGGCACCGTCATGGAAGACGTGCAGCTGGACTTCGGCGACCTGGGCAAGCTCAACGCCAACCTGGAAGTGCGCAACGTCTACCCGATTTCCGGCCAGCCGATGGTCCAGCCCGACAGCCCGGACGAAGCGCCGCGGCATTTGTCGCTGACCGGCGAACCGCCGATGAGCCACGTGGGCGCGGTGTTCCTGAACCTGGACGCGCGCCAGGAAAACTGGCTGCAAAAAGTGGTGTGGCGTCTGGAGAAAGGCGCGCAGCGTAACTGACGCGGCAGCGCAACTGACGCGGCAGCCCCGCGCCAAAAAGCAAAAAGGCCTTTCCAGTGGAAAGGCCTTTTCAAATCGACGCCGCCGTTAGACGACTTACCCGGCTTACCCGTCTTACACGGCCATCGACGAGATTTCCTTGTAGGCCGCAACCAGCTTGTTGCGCACCTGCACCGCCGTCTGAAAGCCAAGGCTGGCTTTCTGCATGTCGATGATCACATCGTTGAGCGAAATATCGGGCGCGCCCATTTCAAAGGCCTTCGCCTGCGCCGACGAGGCATTCTGCGCCGACGTCACGCGGCGGATCGAGCGCTGCAACTCGGCGGCAAAACCGTCGGGCTGGCCGACCGATTCTCCGGCGGCCAGATTGCCGGTTTCCGCCTTGCTCACGACGGTGCGCATCTGCTGGAGCATGCTTTCGATGCCGTTCAAGCCTGATACAGCCATTACCTGATTCCTTGCTGGTGGGGCGATTCGCCAATGTTGCCGCAAAGCGTACCGCCGATCGCGCGCACCCATAGCGATTAAAAACCGCCAAAAACCCCGACATTTCAACGAATGCCCATAGCCGGGGCCGGATCCGCCCATTCGCTATCGACATAGAGGATAAGTAACGCCAAAAACCGGCTGTTTTCATCGATTGGGATTGTCGACCCAACGGCAATAATCCAGGCTCTCCCCAGACCAGAAGCACGTTGCATGTGTAATCTGCCCTACCCAGACATGAAGTCCTTTTCCTTGCGCCGCGCAGCCAGCGGGAGCCGTCGATGAATCAGCAGGCCACTCTGAGTTCGTCGCTGCTGGCGAAGTTCCCTGTGCTGGAAAAGGTCCGCGCACTGCCCAAGCCCGTCTTGCTTGGCGCGGCGGCCGCCGTCGTCGCGCTGATCATCGCCGCGGTGATGTGGAGCAGCGAGCCCAAGTACAAGGTCCTGTTCTCGAACCTGGACGACCGCGACGGCGGTGCCATCGTTACGGCCCTGGGCACCATGAACGTGCCCTACCGCTACAACGAGACGGGCACCGCGCTGCTGGTGCCGGCCGACCGCGTCTACGACGCCCGGCTGCAACTGGCGTCGCAAGGCTTGCCGCGCGGCGGTTCCGTCGGCTTCGAGCTGATGGACAACGCCCGCTTCGGCGCCAGCCAGTTCGCGGAACAGATCAACTACCAGCGCGGTCTGGAAGGCGAGCTGGCCCGTTCGATCGAAGCCATGAATACCGTGCAGCACGCCCGCGTGCACCTGGCCATGCCGCGCCAGTCGCTGTTCGTGCGTGAACGCCAGGCGCCCACCGCGTCCGTGCTGCTGAACGTCTACCCGGGCCGCAGCCTGAGCGACGCGCAGGTCTCGGCGATTTCGTGGCTGGTGGCCTCCAGCGTGCCCGAGCTGACCGCCGAAAACGTCTCCATCGTCGACCAGAACGGCCGCCTGCTGTCCGCGCCGCTGGGCGAAGGACGCGGCATGGACGCCGACCAGATGCGCTTCGTGCGCGAAATGGAACAGCGCACCGTCGAACGCATCCTGACGATCCTGAACCCCTTGGTCGGCCCCGGCAACGTGCACGCGCAAGCCAGCGCCGACGTGGACTTCGCCCGCCGCGAAGAAACCTCCGAGGTCTACCGCCCGAACCAGGAACCTGGCCAGGCCGCCGTGCGCAGCCAGCAAACCAGCGATTCCACCCAGCGCGGCGTCAGCCCCGCTCAGGGCGTGCCGGGTGCATTGTCGAACCAGGCGCCTCCCAACGCGCAAGCGCCGTTGACCAACCCGCCCGCGCAGCAGCCGCCGCGCCCGGGCCAGCCGCCCGCCGCGGCCGGCGCCCAGCAACAGCAACAACAACAGCAGCAGACCGGCACCCAGGCGGCCACGGCCAACCTGAACGAGCGCCGCGACGCCACCACCAACTATGAAGTGGACCGCACCATCAGCCACATCAAGCAGCCGGTGGGCAACCTGAAGCGCCTGTCGGTGGCTGTGGTGGTGAACTACATCCGCGACAAGGACGGCGAGCCGCAAGCCCTGCCGCCCGAAGAACTGAACAAGCTGACCAACCTGGTTCGTGAAGCCATGGGCTATTCCGAAACGCGTGGCGACTCGCTGAACCTGGTCAACAGCCAGTTCAACGATGGCCCGCCGCCGCTGCCGATGTGGCGCGATCCGGAAATGATTGCCCTGTTCAAGACGATCCTGGCGTGGCTGGTGGGTCTGGTGGTTGCGTTCTGGCTGTATCGCAAGATTCGCCGCTCGGTCACCGAGTACCTGTACCCGCCGGTGGATCCGGAAATGGCTGAAGCCGAGCGTCAGGAAGCCGCTCGCGAGGCCCAGGACGCCGCCCGCAGCAAGGAACTTAGCCGTTACGAAGACAACCTGGAACGCGCCCGCACGATGGCCAACAAGGATCCGCGCGCCGTCGCGATGGTTCTGCGCACCTGGATGAGCAAAGATGAAAAATGATTCCACTCCGATGGACGGCATGACGCGCAGCGCCGTCCTGATGATGTCGCTGGGCGAAGACGCCGCAGCCGAGGTCTTCAAGTACCTGAGCGCGCGTGAAGTGCAGCAGGTGGGCGGCGCGATGGCCAGCCTGAAGCAGGTCACGCGCAACGACGTGGCCGTGGTGCTGGAAGAATTCCGCCAGGAAGCCGACCAGTTCATGGCCGTCACCCTGGGCTCGGACGACTACATCCGCAGCGTGCTGACCAAGGCGCTGGGCAGCGACCGCGCGGCCGGCCTGATCGAAGACATCCTGGAAGCCGGCGACGGCGGCAGCGGCATCGACGCGCTGAACTGGCTGGACCCGAACACCGTGGCCGAACTGATCGGCGACGAGCACCCGCAGATCATCGCAACGATCCTGGTGCACCTGGAGCGCGACCGCGCGGCCGGTGTGCTGGCCTTGTTGACCGACCGCCTGCGCAACGACGTCATGCTGCGCATCGCCACGTTCGGCGGCGTGCAGCCGGCGGCCTTGTCCGAGCTGACCGAAGTGCTCAATTCCGTGCTGGCCGGCCAAGGCGCCAAGCGCAGCAAGATGGGCGGCGTGCGCACCGCGGCCGAGATCCTGAACATGATGAATTCTTCGGACGAGGAAACCGTCGTGGCCAGCCTGCGCGAACGCGACAACGACCTGGCGCAAAAGATCATCGACGAGATGTTCGTGTTCGACAACCTGCTCGACGTCGAAGACCGCGCCATCCAGCTCATCCTCAAGGAAATCGACAACGACACGCTCATGGTCGCGCTCAAGGGTGCCCAGGAAGAGCTGCGTGCGAAGTTCCTGCGCAACATGTCCAGCCGTGCCGCCGAAATGCTGCGCGAGGACCTGGAAGCGCAAGGCCCCATCCGCATGTCGAAGGTGGAAGGCGAGCAGAAGAAGATCCTGCAAATCGCCCGCCGCCTGGCCGAGAGCGGCCAGATCGTGCTGGGCAATTCCGGAGACGACGCGTATGTCTGAAGCGGACAACGGCGCGACGACGCTCATCTCGCGCAGTGCCGCCTGGCGGCGCTGGCAGATGCTGTCGTTCGACGAGCCGGCGACCGTCGAAGCGGAGCCCGAACCGGAACCCGATCCCGGTCCGGACCCCGCGGTAGTGATGGCGCAGCTGCGCGCCCAGGCCATGGCCGAAGGTCGCGAGGAAGGCTACGCGCAGGGCCATGCGGCCGGCGTTGAAGCCGGCCAGCAGGCGGGCCACGAAGCGGGTTACGCCGCGGGCCGCGAAGCCGGTTACGCCGAAGGGCTGGCCCAGGCGCGCCAGCAAGGCGCGGAGGAAGCGCAGCGCTTGAACGCGCTGGTGCAAGCCTGCGCCGCGTCCGTGGGCGCGCTGGAAGAAAAGATGGGCCAGAGCCTGCTGACGCTGGCGCTGGACATTGCGCAGCAGGTCGTGCGCACCACCCTGTCCGAACAACCCGACACCGTGATTGCCGCCGTGCGCGATGTGCTGCACATCAACCCGTCGGCCGGCGGCCAGATGCGTTTGTGGGCCAACCCCGAAGACATCGAGCTGATCCGCCTGCACCTGGCGGACGAACTGAAAGAAGGCCATTGGCGCGTGCTGGCCGATGAGTCCATCGCGCGCGGCGGCTGCCGTGCCGAAACGCCTTTTGGCGATATCGACGCCACCTTGCAAACCCGCTGGCGCCGCGTGGCGGCCTCGCTGGGCCGCAACGTGTCGTGGGAGGACCCGGCGTGAACGGCGATCAGCCTTCGGCGCAGACCGCCCAACCCACCCTGCCCGCGACCTCCGCGAGCACGGTGCCGGTGCTGGACCGCTGGAAGACGCAGCTGGAGATCGGTTCGATCCGCGCGGCGTCCACCGACCCCTGGCTGGTCAGCGGCAAGATCACCCGCGCCACCGGTCTGGTGCTGCATGCCACCGGCCTGCGCCTGCCCGTGGGCGCGGCCGCCCGCATTGAAATCGCGCGCGGCCACGATCACTGGGCCGATGCCGAAGTGGTGGGCTTTGATGGCCACACCTTGTACCTGATGCCGCAAGCCGATATTTCCGGCCTGCCGCCCGGCGCGCGCGTCGTGCCCGGCGAGCCGCCCGTGCAACGCGCAATTCCGCTGCCGCGCAAGGCCGAATTAAATGGCAATGCCAAGCCGCAGCTGGGCCGCCACCTGCCTGTGGGCAACGCGCTGCTGGGCCGCGTGCTGGACGGCGCGGGCCGCCCGCTGGACGGGCTGGGCCCGCTGACCGGCGCCGAACTCGCGCCCTTGTCCGCGCTGCCCATCAACCCCTTGTCGCGCGCGCCGATCGACACCGTGCTGGACACGGGCGTGCGCGCCATCAACGGTTTGTTGACGGTGGGACGCGGCCAGCGCATGGGCCTGTTCGCCGGTTCGGGCGTGGGTAAATCCGTGTTGCTGGGCATGATGGCCCGCTACACCAAGGCCGACGTCATCGTCGTGGGCCTGATCGGCGAACGCGGCCGCGAAGTCAAGGAATTCATCGAACACAACCTGGGCCCCGAGGGCCTGGCGCGCTCGGTCGTCGTGGCCGCGCCCGCCGACGTGTCCGCGCTGCTGCGCCTGCAAGGCGCGGCCTATGCCACGCGCCTGGCCGAGCACTTTCGCGATCAGGGGCTGGACGTCTTGCTGATCATGGATTCGCTGACGCGCTACGCCATGGCCCAACGCGAAATCGCGCTGGCCATCGGCGAGCCGCCCGCCACCAAGGGCTACCCGCCGTCGGTATTCGCCAAGCTGCCGATGCTGGTCGAACGCGCCGGCATGGGTGCACCGGGGCCGTCCGGCAAGGCCGGTTCCATCACCGCGTTCTACACGGTGTTGGCCGAAGGCGACGACCAACAAGACCCCATCGCCGATTCGGCCCGTGCCATTTTGGACGGCCACGTGGTGCTGTCGCGCCATCTGGCCGAAGCCGGGCACTACCCCGCCATCGATATCGAGGCGTCGATCTCGCGCGCCATGACGTCGCTGATCACGCCGCAGCAATTCGCCGTGGTGCGTCGCTTCAAGCAGAACCTGTCGCGCTACCAGCGCAACCGCGACCTGATCGCGGTGGGCGCCTACGCGGCGGGCAACGATCCGCAGCTGGACGAAGCCATCGCCCGCTATCCGCGCCTGGAAGCCTTCTTGCAGCAAGACATCGGCGAGAACATCGGCTACGACGAAGCCGTCAACCAGTTGCGCGCCAGTTTCGAGTTAAGGGACACCTATGCCTAGCCAATTGCCCTTGGACATGTTGATCAACCTGGCCAAGGAAAGCACGGACGAAGCCGCGCGCCTGTTGGGCCGCCTCAGCGCCGAACGCACCAACGCCGAGCGCCAGCTGGGTATGTTGAGCGACTATCGCCAGGACTACCTGGAACGTCTGCAACAGGCCATGACGACCGGCATGTCGGCCAGCGATTGCCACAACTACCAGCGCTTTATCGGCACCCTGGACGACGCCATCGGCCAGCAGCAGGCGGTGTTGCGCCAGGCCGATGACAACCTGGCCAAGGGCCGCCAGTACTGGCAACAGGAAAAGCGCAAGCTCAGCTCGTACGACGCCCTGGCGCAGCGCGAACTGCGCGCGCAGGCCGTCGTGGAATCGCGCCGCGAACAACGCGCCAATGATGAATATTCCGCCCGCCTGGTCCAGCGCCAGGCCGGGATGCATTAAGCAATACCTAACAGGAAGCCCCAGATGACCGCTCCCCTGCCCTTGCCCACCGTCGCGCCTTTTGCGCCCACGTCCATCGCCGACGCGCTGGGTGCCAAGTCCGCACCCGCGAACAAGAAAGGCCCGAGCTTTTCCGACGTGCTGGCCCAGCAGCGCCCGAAGCCGTCCGCCGATTCGCGCCCCGCGAACAACGGCGCCAAGACGCCCACCAAGAATGCAAACGCCGGTGACGCCGGCAACGACGCCGCCGGCAAGGCCGAATCGGCCGCCTCGGGCGCCATCGATGAAGCCGTAAAGACCGCCACGTCGGCCGAAGCCGGCGCGCTGGCCGTGGCCGCCGCGCAGCAGCCGGTTGCCGCGCTGCCGCAGCAAACGCTGGAACTGGCGGCGCAGGCCGCCGAACAGGTGCAGCTGGCACGCGGCACCGCCGAGTCCGCCGCCACCGCGATGAGCAACGGCGCAGCCATCCTGACCGCCGCGCTGACCGCCGCCGATGCACCCGCCACCCCGCGCACGCCGGTTGCCGCCACCGCCGTCCAGGCCGAAGCTGCCCTAGCCGCCGCCGCGCGCGACGCCCAGGCCGCGCAACCCATCCTGACCAGCGCCGTCAAACCGGGCAGCGCCGTGCCCCCGGTAGCGGACGCCGCGCCGGCCGCCAAGCCCGCCGCGCCCACCACGGCCAAGGCCGATGCGCCGCGTCTGGCGCCCGAGATCCCCTTGCCGCGCGTGGCGCGCGACACGCACGCCGCTGCCGCCGAGCATACGACGACGTTGCCCGCCCACACCGAAGAGGAATTGACGGCCGCCCTGAACAGCACCGCGCAGCAATTCCAGGCGCCGCAACATGGCGCCACGCCGCAGGACAACCTGGCCCAGGCGCTTGCCGCCGCCAGCCAGCGCCAGGCCGCGCCGGTCGTGAACCAGGCCGCCATCGCCCCGCCGGCCGTACCGCTGGTGATGCAGGTCGCCACGCCCGTTGGCGGCACGCATTGGGGCACCGAGCTGGGCCAGCAGGTCGTCATGATGAGCACCAACGCACGCCAGGGCATGCAGACCGCCGAGTTGCGCCTGGACCCGCCCGACCTGGGCCCCTTGCGCGTCAGCCTGAACCTGTCGGATGGCGTGGCCAGCGCGTCGTTCGTGTCGGCGCATGCCTCCGTGCGCCAGGCCATCGAAACCGCGATCCCGCAACTGCAACAGGCGCTGGCGCAAGCCGGTATCTCGCTGGGCCAGACCAGCGTGGGCGAACAGGCCGCGCAGCAGGAATTCGCACAGCAACAAGGCAATGGCGGATCGCATCGGCAGTCGGGCAATGGATCGGCGGTTGCCGATGCATCGGCCGATATCGCCGCGCCCACCGTGACGGTGTCGCGCAACGCCAACGCACTGGTCGACACCTTTGCCTGATAAACACGCGGCCCGCGACCGGCAACGGAAGCGGGCGGTGCAGCAATAGCTTGAGATACGCGGCTTTCGCCCTGTTTTTCGCCTCCAAGGCGAGACGCACTTTGGGGCAGAATGCTTTCATCCACTAAGAATCCGTTTTCACCAGCGGCTTAATACGCATCGAAACCGAGATGGCGACTACCAAACCTATTACCGCGCCGTCGGGCGCCAAGAAATCCGGCGGCATCGGCGTCCTTCGCCTGCTGCTGGGCCTTCTGGTCCTGCTCATCGTTGCAGGCGCCAGCGCCGGCGCAACCTGGTTCATCACGCAGCGCATGCAGCAACCGCCCGCCGGCGCTGCCGTGCAATTGGGCGTGGGCCAGGTGCCCGGCGCCCAGCCCGGCCAACCCGGTCAGCCGGGTCAGCCCGGCCAAGGCCCGCAAGCCACCCCGACCACGTTTGTTGCGCCGCCCGCCGGCCCCATCGCCGTGCCCGCGCCGATCTTCGTGCCCATCGAAGCATTCACCGTCACGCTGCAAAACGCCGACACCGAACGCATCATGCACGTGGGCCTGACCCTGCGCGTCAGCGACGAGCAGACCCGCACGCGCCTGGAAAAGTACATGCCTGAAGTGCGCAGCCGCATCCTGATGGTGCTGTCGTCGCAATCGCCCACCGGCGTGCAGACCCAGCAAGGCAAGACCGACATGGCCAACGCGATCAAGGTCGCGGTCAACCGTCCGTTCTCGCCGTTGCCCGACGGCCAGTATGTCACCGACGTACTGTTCACGGCGTTCGTGGTGCAATAAGCATGGCCTACGAGGCATTCCTTTCGCAGGACGAAGTCGATGCGCTGCTTGCCGGCGTTACCGGCGAGAGCGATAGCAAGTCGGCGGCCGCGAACTCCAATGATGGCGCGCGTGCCTATGACCTGAGCTCGCCCGAGCGCGTCGTGCGCCGCCGCATGCAGACGCTGGAGCTCATCAACGAACGCTTTGCGCGGCATATGCGCAACGTGCTGTTGAACTTCATGCGCCGCAGCGCCGACATTACCGTCGGCTCGATCAAGATCCAGAAGTACGCGGACTTTGAACGCAACCTGCCCGTGCCCAGCAATCTGAACATGATTCAGATGAAGCCGCTGCGTGGCACGGCGCTGTTCACGTATGACCCGAACCTGGTGTTCCTGGTTATCGACAGCCTGTTCGGTGGCGATGGCCGCTACCACACGCGCGTCGAAGGCCGGGACTTCACCACGACCGAGCAGCGCATCATCCGGCGCCTGCTCAACCTGACCCTGGAAAGCTACGGCAAGTCCTGGGACCCCGTCTATCCGATCGAATTCGAGTACGTGCGCTCGGAGATGCACACCAAGTTCGCCAGCATCACCGGCAACAATGAAGTGGTGGTCGTCACCTCGTTCCATATCGAATTCGGCGCGACCGGCGGCGACCTGAACATCTGCCTGCCCTATTCCATGATCGAGCCGGTGCGCGATCTGCTGACGCGGCCGCTGCAGGAAACCACGCTGGAAGAAGTTGACCAGCGCTGGTCGCAGCAGCTGTCGCGCCAGGTGCGCAGCGCCGATATCGACGTGGTGGCGGAATTTGCGCGCATCCCGTCCTCGATCCGCGAACTGATGAATTTGAAGGTGGGCGACGTCCTTCCCGTGGACGTGCCCGAGACCATCATCGCCAATGTGGATGGCGTGCCGCTGATGGAATGCGGCTACGGCGTCTTCAACGGCCAGTACGCGCTACGCGTACAGAACATGTTTACCTACGATACCGATTCAAACGAGGCCCCCGACCATGACTGACAAGAACGAGCCTGGCTCCGGCTCGTCCCCGGCCGACGACTGGGCCGACGCGCTCGCCGAACAATCCCGCGCCAACCCGCCCACGCAAGCCGACGGCTTAAAGCCGCAGGACGACTGGGCGGCCGCGATGGCTGAACAAACCGCCTCGGCGCCCGCTCCCGCTGCTGCGGCACCGGCACCCGCGCCGGCACCGGCTGCTCCCGCACCGGCCGCTGCCCCCGCTGCCCCCGCCGCGCAATCGGCGGCGCAGTCGGTGTTCAAGCCGCTGGCCGGCGCCACAAGCGGCACCGGCACCGACATCGACCTGATCATGGACGTTCCCGTCCAGTTGACGGTTGAACTGGGACGCACCCGCCTGACCATCAAGAACCTGCTCCAGCTGGGCCAGGGTTCCGTGGTCGAGCTGGACGGCCTGGCTGGCGAGCCGATGGACATCTTCGTGAACGGCTACCTCATCGCCCAAGGCGAAGTCGTGGTTGTGGAAGACAAGTACGGCATCCGCCTGACCGACATCATCACCCCGTCCGAGCGGATCAACCGCTTGAACAACCGCCGCTAGCAGTCCGGCGCCATGACTGAATCCGCCCTGCTGCGCGTCATCATCGGCCTGGTGCTGGTGGTGGCCGCCATCCTGGTATCGGCCTGGCTGGCGCGGCGGGCCGGATTGACCCAGCGCGGCGGCGGCAACCTGCTCAAGCAAGTGGCCAGTCTGCCCGTTGGGGCGCGCCAAAGCATCGTCGTCGTTGAAATCGACAACACCTGGCTGGTGGTGGGCGTAGGCCCGAACCAGCTCACCACGCTGCATACCCTGCCCGCCGGCCAGATGCCGGAGGGTTCGCCCTTGCCCGCCGCGGCCTTCGCGGCCAAGCTGGGCCAGGCGCTCAAGCGCCGCTAGCGCGACACGCGCATCTTTGCGACACCCATGAGCTTTCTCTCTCGCACGACACTCCTGCCTGCTCGCCCGCGCGCGCTGCCCCTGCTGGCCGCCGCCGCAGTGCTGGGCCTGGCCTTCTTTCCCGCCGGAGTCGTCGCCCAGGCCACCCTGCCCGCCCTGACGGCCACCCCCGGCCCCAACGGCTCGGAGACGTATTCGCTCAGCATGCAGACGATGCTGCTGATGACGTCCTTGTCGTTCCTGCCGGCCGCCTTGCTGATGATGACGGGCTTCACCCGCATCATCATCGTGCTGGGCCTGTTGCGTAGCGCGATGGGCACGGCGATGTCGCCGCCCAACCATGTGCTGATCGGGCTGGCGCTGTTCCTGACCTTCTATACGATGTCGCCGGTGTTCGACAAGATCTACGCCGACGCCTACAAGCCCTTGTCCGAAGGGTCAATCCAGTTCGAGACCGCCGTGGAACGCGCCGCCGGTCCGCTGCGTACGTTCATGCTGCACCAGACCCGCGAGAACGACCTGTCGCTGTTCGCCAACCTGGCCAAGCAGCCCGCGCTGGAAGACCCATCGCAGGTGCCCTTGCGCATCCTGGTGCCCGCCTTCATCACCAGTGAATTGAAGACGGCGTTCCAGATCGGCTTCACGATCTTCATCCCGTTCCTGATCATCGACCTGGTGGTGGCCAGCGTGCTGATGGCGCTGGGCATGATGATGGTGCCGCCCGTGACCGTGGCGCTGCCGTTCAAGCTGATGCTGTTCGTGCTGGCCGATGGCTGGAACCTGCTGATGGGCTCTCTGGCCCAGAGCTTCTACCAATAACGCCGGAGCAATCGCCATGACCGCGGAAACCGTCATGACCATGGCCTACCAGGCGATGAAGATCGTCCTGGCGATGGCCGGCCCGCTGCTGCTGGTGGTGCTGGTGGTGGGCCTGGTCATCAGCATCTTCCAGGCCGCCACGCAGATCAACGAAATGACGCTGTCGTTCATTCCGAAGCTGCTGGCCATGTGCGGCGTGCTGGTGCTGCTGGGCCCGTGGCTCATCGGCGTCATGGTCGACTACATCCGGCAGCTGATCGGCCAGATTCCCATGCTGGTGTCCTGAGCGGCCCGCGCCGCCCGGCCCCGGACGTCTCCTCATGATCGCCTTCACGCTCGAACAGCTCAACGGCTGGATCGGCCAGTTTCTCTGGCCCTTCGTGCGTATCCTGGCGCTGATCGGCACCGCGCCGCTGTTCTCGGAATCCGCCGTTCCCGTCAAGGTGAAGGTCGGCCTGTCTTTCGTGCTGGCCGTGGCGGTAAGCCCCGCGCTGGACCCCATGCCGCCGATCTCACCGGGCTCGTATGCCGGGCTGTGGATGGTGATGCAGCAGGTGCTGATCGGCATCGCCATGGGCTTCACGATGCGCATCGTGTTCGCCGCCGTGCAGACGGCCGGCGAATTCGTCGGCCTGCAAATGGGCTTGTCGTTCGCCTCGTTCTTCGACCCCAGCGCCGGCGCCAACACCGCTGTGCTGTCGCGCCTGTTCAACATGGTGGCGATGCTGACCTTCCTGGCCCTGGACGGCCACCTGCTGGTGCTGGCCGCCCTGGTGCGATCCTTCGACACGCTGCCGGTAGCGGCGATCCAGCTGCACCAGAACGGCTGGGGCGTCGTGGTGGAATGGGGCAAGACCGTCTTCGTCTCCGGCCTGCTGCTGGCACTGCCGCTGATTTGCGCGCTGCTGACCATCAACCTGGCCATGGGCATCCTGAACCGCGCCGCCCAGCAACTGTCCGTGTTCTCGGTCGGCTTTCCGGTCACGCTCATCATCGGCGTCACCGTGCTGACGGTGGTGCTTCCCCACGCGGGACCGTTCCTGGAAACGCTATTCGAATCCGGGTTGGGCGCAATGAGCCGCGTGGTGGATGCGTTGGCGGGCCGGTAGGGCCTTGCCCCTGTGATGCTGGCGGGTTGGTAGGACTGCGCCGCGCCGTCGCACTTCCAGATGCCAGGCCAGGGACAAGGCGTACCGGACGCCGCCGTCACCCCGTGCTCGCATTGCCCTGGCTTGACGACGCGCCCGCCGCGCCGGGACGCAGGCGAATGGATTCGACGATGGCATCCCATAACGCCACGGCCTCCGCGTCCGATGCAAAGGCGGGCGGTGGCGGGTTGCCTTGGTTGTCGCGGTTGCGCTCCAGGACGCCCAGTTGCGCGGCTAGATTCGGCTCGGTGATCGAGTCATCCTTGCCCTGCGATTCCCAGGTAAAGGAGTAAAGCCGCTGCCCTTCCTGGCTGCCCGCCGTGGCGTATTCCTCGGCCTGGATCGGGCCGATGTTGCGCTCGCCTTTGCGCAAGGTGGTCATGCCCGCGACTAGCTTGGCGACGCCCATCAGGAAGCCGCCCATCCTTTCCAGCAAGCGGTTTTCTTCGGCGCCAGTGCTGGAGCGGAATAGAAATTGCGCGCCGGGATGGTTGGGAAAGGTCACGCCAATTCGAAAGCTCTCCACTTGAAACGCGCTGCCCGCGATGAAGCCGCCGTCGATGCAGAAGCCGGGGTCGGTCGGGATTTCCAGCGGTTCGCGTGAACGCAGGTTGCTGGTCCAGCTTCTTACGTACCCAAAAGTCATCTCTTCGCGATCGGGCGATACAAGATGCTCCAACCGCAAAATCCGTCCCGCCGGCTGCGCCACCGCATAGGTCTCAAGGCGATAGGCCTCCAAACTGTAGTCCGCGTACCAGGAAGAGAGTCCCATCGCGTCGGGACCGAAGGCTATGCGACGTAAGAACAAACTGCCGTTACTCTTTTGATGCGGCTGTGCCTTGAGATCACGCTCTCTTGCAGCAAGGACCTCGCCAAGTGCCGAAGCCCGTTCTGTCATCCACTTCAGCGGGTCACCCCACAGCCTGTAACTGGGTCTGATAACTGCATTCGCAGGAAGGTCGATCACATACCGACCAAAGCAGTGAGTGATCCATCCATCTTTGTTCACGGTCGAACTCCGGGATTGGGTTGAGAAAGCGGTGCAGCCGGAAAGAACCAAGGAAGTCGCGACGCCGCCCGCAACCAATGCGCGAGACATGCGGTTCATGTCTGTTCCTTATCAGAAGGATGCCAGTCTGCAAGTTGCGCGATTTTGATCACACCGAATATCGCGGCCCATTGAGCACGTTCGTCGACGTAGCTATCCGCATGCTCATAGCCCATCGCCTTGTTGTATTCGCCAGTACCCTTACTGCCATGCCTGAAGCTGGCTTTGATATTGCTTCTTCCCGGTATCCGGCCGGAATCTGTTGAAACGGTTCCGTCTCCTCCACTGCCATGTGTGTCCTGCCCCTGCTCCGTCCAGGGTGGTGTAGTGGGGATTAATGTGGGCAGCTTCCGTTCGAACAGTCCTTGGTAACTGCCATTGCCGTCATCGCGAGGTTTGGCACCAAAAATTTCCAATGGAGCAGGGTCACCTTGCCAGATAATCTCGCGCCAGCTATGCAAGCCATCATCGGCGCCATAGTGTGCATAGGTTTCGGGGTGGTAGCCTGCGGCCGATAATGCTTGTTGAAACGCCCCTACCCTATTCAACATCAACTCAAAGGGCACTCGAGGTCCGGAAGGCGCTTTGGAATCTCGTGACTTCTCCAACATATTCAAGTACTTCGTGTTCTGCTCCGGCACCAAGCCATACCACGCTTCGGTTTTATAAATTTCTTCGTACGGATTCCCGCGTTGCGGATAGGCGCGGGGAACACCGGCTGCGTCTTTCAACACCTGCCCCTTGGCATCGCGCAAGAACAGCCATGGCATGCCGCCTCGGTGCTGCGTCGTGGGTAGCAATTCCAGGCCGCCCGGTGAACGCCCCACGACCGCGGTGACCTCGCCGGCGTTGGATCCCAGGATGATCTGAACCGCGCCTTCGTAACCGCAGCGCATGTGGTGATAGGCCGCTGGTGCGCCGCTGGCGGGCTGCACGCCGTGGACTACGCCCAGCACGCGGTCGTACCCCTGCAACTGAGTCAGCGCGCGGCTGACGATGCCGCCCATCGAGTGCGTGACCAAGATCACCTTCATGCTGTCGGCCTGTTCGGCGCTGATGCCGCCTTCTTCGCGGTAGTGGGCAAGCACCGTGTTTTCGATGTAGTCGCGGATGTCTGCCGCGGAATCCGCATTGGATTGCAGCCAGTTGTAGCCGCCGCACCAGACGTCGAACTGGTATTTGCCGGCGCGGATCAGTTCATCTTCTGTCAGCGCGGTGACCTGGCCCCGTTCCTCGCCGTATTCCGCTGGTTCGCGCAGGCTTTCTTCGTTCCACCATTCCTGAATTTTTCGAGCGCGATAGATGTTGTCCAGCCGTTGTTCCAAGCGGGCCAGGAACGGGTGGTAGTACATCTTGTGGGCGCTGCCCCAACCGCGTCGTCGTGCCGCGCCGGCGTTTAGGCCAGAATCGCCCAGACTGATCGGGCCGCTGTCGTCCACTTCAACGGCCGCCGGGTCCAATAGCTCCTGGCGCTCTTTGGGTCCCCGGCACCACCAAGTGAAAATCGCCGCGATCAATCCAAAAATATCTCCAAGCGAGAATCCGGTGTTTGGCGGGCACCAAACAGATTCCCGAGATTCTTTATTGCGCAAATTCGTACCCATGATCCCGGGCAGAAACACCACCGGTATCGGCGCCGGCACGGAGCAAAGCAGCACCTTGTCGCGCTTGTCTTCCGTCGGCGTCAGGCGTGTTGAATACACTCGCCGGCCCAGGTCGTCGCGTGTACACGGAATCAGCACCTCGTCATCGGGCAGCATCGGCTTCATGCGTTTTCCTTGCGATTGTCTTGTGCGTCGGAATCAGCCGACACGGTGCGCATGCTGACCAGGTCCATCAACAGATCCTGCTGCATGGGCAGGCGGCCCTGGGCGTCGGTGACCACCTGAAAGATGGCGCCGTCACCCCGGCGCAATTCCACCTTGGTGTGCGCCAGCGGCTCTAGGCTGGCGGCGTCTCGCACGACGTAGGCGTCGTCGAACGGGGTTGCGTCCCAGGTGTTGAATTCCATCGACGCGCTGCTTGGCCCCGAAAAAACGTGCTGCGCTGCCTTCACCGTAAACGTGCCCGGCATGCCCAGTTCGATGTTGCCGTCGGCGATCTTGATCGTGGCCCCGCCGCACAACAGCGTGATGTGTTTGTCGGCGGCGACCAGCACGTGTTGCTTGCTGGACGTGATTTCCGCGCTTTGATCGGCCTGGATGCGGATGGCGTTGTGCTGCGCCTGTAGCAGCATTTCGCCTTGATGCGCGATCTGGCGCAGCGCGCCGCCTTGCGAGAACAGGCCTACATCGCCGCCCGCGTTCAGCACGATCTTGTCGCCCGCGCTGACCTGCTGATGCTGCTGCGCGACGCTGTCCACATTGCCCCCGGCCGACAATACGATGCCTGCCGGCGTGGCGGCGGCGATGCCGGCTGGGGCGCTTAGCGCGATGGCGCCAACGTCGCCTAGGCCGTTACCGTCCGACTGGTTGTTGGCGCCGTGGCCCAGGTCGCGCACCGCATCCGATAGTGACTGCTGCGGCTGGGCGTCGTGGGCGACGCCTTCATGCTTCTCGGCGTAATCCCCCAGGTTGCGGGCAAGTTCCAGCGCCGCTTGCAAAGCCGCGACGATATCGGATCTATCCAACTGCCCGCCCTTGGCGTGCAGTTGCGTCTCGGCCGTCAGCAACAACCCCTTCGCCGCCCGCAGCGCTCCATGTTCATCCGTGCGCAGTTCGAACCCTTCACCGCGAGCTTGCCCACCGCTCGGACGAGGATGCGTCAGATACCCGAGATGCAGCTGCGTGTCGCCGTGTTCGCTCATCAACGCCGCGCTGATCTGCGCGGACGTGTCATCCAGCCGCAATTCGTTCGCGCGATTGCCCCGGAATTCCTTGCTCTTGATGGTGTTCAGGACGTTGTGGCGCGGCAGTTCATAGGGCGGCAGATTGGTCGCCCGGAAAGTTCTGCCGATTATCAGCGGCTGGTCCGGGTCGCCGTTTGCGAATTGCACGATGACCTCTTGTCCGATGCGAGGTATCGCCATGTGGCCCCACTGCGCACCGGCCCAGTTCTGCGATACGCGAATCCAGCAGGAGCTATGTTCGTTGTGCTCGCCTACGCGATCCCACGGGAATTGGACTTTGACGCGGCCCCACTCGTCGCAATAGATTTCTTCATTGGGCGGTCCGACCACCGTCGCCATCTGGTGGCCGTCGATGCGGGGTTTGGGTAGGGGCTCGGGCTTCCAATCGACCTTGTCGGGCACCAGTTCAGCGGTGTAGCGGTATTGTGTGCCGTGCTCCGGGCGATATTCCGAGCGGTGCATCGGGCCATGATCCAGCCCGCCTTGCTGACCGTATTCGGCTCCGAACCCGTCTTCTTCCTGGCTCGACGGCTGCACGCCCCGATGTTGCATCCGCACGGGTCGCCAACCATGGTTCCAGTCTTCACGGGGATGGCCCGCGAGATCGAACGCCACGCCAGGAACCAGGCGCGCGTCATCCCCTTCGACAAGTGCCACGCGCGCATCGCGGCGGCGGCCCAGTAAGCGCGTCTGCGTAAACGGCTGGCCCGCCTCGTCGCGTTTGTAGCGGCCGGGGTAGTCGTAACGTTCGTAGCGGGCATCCTGATGAGAAAGATCCGATGCAACCGGCGAATGTTCCTGGCTATAGCGCGGATGCGTGTACGTGTAGTCGCGCTGCGTCTGCACGGCGGTGCGCACGCGCTCGGCATAAGAAAACCGATGCAACGCCGGTTCTGCCTGATCACCGCCCGGCATCGGGTTGTAAACCACCGGCCCGCCCGCGATCTCGCCGTGGATATAAATCCGGTCGCCATGAATCAAACGGTGCCCATGCTCCGAATGCGCATAGCGATAGAAATAGCCTTCTTCTGCCGCCAGCCTGTCCAGAAACGCCAAGTCCGTGTCGCCGGCCTGCACACAATATTCGCGCGGCAGGTGTTCCTGCGTCGTCACCTGTTCGTAATCGGCAATCCCCTGCCGCTTGATGACGTCAGCCAGGATCTCGGGCGCGGACAGATGCTGGTAGATGCGCCAATCGGAACACAGCGCGGCGCGCGCCAAAGACGGTTCCAGCACCAGCCGATACCGCGTGCGCCGAAAGCCCGTGTCGCCTTGGACAAATTCAGTGACGACGCCGTGCACGTGCCGCACAGCCACCGCCCCGCGCCATATCGTGAACAGCGCCGGCTGATCCAGCAGCGCGCCGAAATCCACCGCGGGATCAAAGCTGGACAACTCCACGCATAGCCGATACGTCTCGGACAGCGCTTCGTCCAGCGTGAATTCAATGACGTCGAATGCCGCGCCACTGGCGGGCGTGAACGTAAAACGATAAATGTGCGCCTGCAAAGACACTGGCCCCTCCAGGACGAATCCAATGAGAGGGGCCAGTGTGCGCAGCGTAGGCGCCGCGCGTCTATAGGAGGCTTACGAAAAAGGCTACGGCTGCCCTGTCAGGCGGAAGACGCGAATCGTCTCGCGCAGCGCGCCGGACTGCGTGCCCAGCTGCATCACCGCACCGCCCAGTTCCTGCACCAGCGCCGTGTTCTGCACGGTCATTACGTCCATCTGCGACACGGCGGTATCGACCTGCTCGATGCCGCTGGACTGCTCTTGGGACGCTTGCGAGATCTCGCCGATGATGTCGGTGACCCGATTGACGGCGGCCACGATTTCTTCCATCGTCGCGCCCGCCTGCTCGGCCTGCGCCGAACCTTCCGACACGCGGTCCACGGAATCCTCGATCAACCCCTTGATCTCCTTGGCGGCCTGCGCGCTCTTTTGCGCCAGGCTGCGCACTTCGCCCGCCACCACCGCGAAACCCTTGCCGGTTTCGCCGGCGCGGGCCGCTTCCACGGCAGCGTTCAACGCCAGGATGTTGGTCTGGAACGCAATGCCTTCGATGATGCTGACGATGTCGGCGATCTTGCGCGAGCTGGCCGAAATGCCGTGCATGGTGTCCACCACCTGGCCCACCGCCACGCCACCGCGCCGCGCCACGTCCATGCTGCTGGCCGCCAACTGATTGGCTTGACGTGCGTTGTCCGCGTTCTGGCGCACGGTGGACGTCAGCTGCTCCATGCTGGCGGCCGTCTGCTGCAAGGAAGACGCCTGCCCTTCCGTGCGGCCGGCCAGTTCCTGGTTGCCGCGCGCGATGTGCACGGCCGCATGCGTCGTGCCCTCAATGCCGCGATAGACGTCCTGCGCGATGCCGATCAGGCTCTTGCGCATGACTTCCAGCGAGAACTTCAAGCTGCCGACTTCGTCATCCGAGTCCGCGATGATCTGCGTGGTGAGATTGCCGGCGGCAACCTGGCGCGCCATGTTGGCGGCGTCCTGCATCGGGTCCAGCAGCGACCGCGACAAGCTCCAGCCCATGCCGAAAATAGCCATCACGCCCAACGCGATCACCCCGCACCCCAGGCTGGCGCCCCACACACCCAGGCTGTCCCAATTGGCGTGCAGGCCATAGGCGCCCGCGCCCGCCACGATGCCCGCGGACACCAGGGCATGGCGGAACATGCGGCTGCGCACGCTGCGCCGGAACGGAAACGCGATCACGTCCAAGCCACGCCGCCAACCAGCGCGCACCGGCCGTCCGCGCTTGATGCGGACGCCGCGTGCCGTGCCCTCGCGGATGCGGGCGTAGAGGTCTTCTGCCATCTCGATCTGTTCGTCGGACGGGCGCACGCGCACGGACGAATACGCCACCACTTCGTCGTTCTCGACGATGGGCGTGGCGTTGGCCAGCACCCAGTAGTAGCCACCGTCCTTGCGACGATTCTTGACCAGGCCCAACCACGACTCGCCGGCTTCCAGCGTTTCCCACAGATCTGCGTAGGCTTCGGGCGGCATGTCGGGATGGCGCACGATGTTGTGTGGCTTGCCGATCAGTTCTTCGCGGGTAAATCCGCTGACTTCGACAAAAGCCGGGTTCGCGTAAACGATGCGGCCCTTGGTGTCGGTGCGCGAGATCAGGTACTGATCCTCGCGCAGCTTGGTTTCCACATCGTTGATGGGTAGGTTTACGCGCACAGCTAGTCTCCAGTGACATCTATAGAGCAGCGAATGATTAGCAGCGAGCAAACCGGCCGTAACGCCCCGGATAAACCTGTCCCCGCCCGGTTTGTCCGATGGACGCGCCGCGAGCGCCGCCCTATCGTCAAACACTGTTCACCGCCCTTCCCCAGGCGTTATTGTTATTAACGGACTTATTTTCGAAAACTTAACGTGCGTATTAATTCGCCGCTTGGGCGTCGGCACGTCAGAGCATTGCAACGTCACAGCATGGCGACGTCACAGCATTGCAACGTCACGACATTGCATCGTGACGCCGTCCAGCATGACGTTCCCGCCGAGGCGTGCCCCGGCGGGAAGTCGGTGGCGATCAGCCTTGCGTCAACGTCGGCGACGCGTAGCCGCTGAGTTGATGCGCGGGCACTTCAATGACTTCGCCCGCGTTGATCTTGAACACCGCCACGGCTTCGGCCAGGCGGTGCGCCTGATCTTGCAGCGAACCGGCGGCAGCCGCCGCTTCTTCCACCAGCGCCGCGTTCTGCTGCGTCACTTCATCCATCTGCGAGACGGCGCGGTTGACCTGGTCGATGCCGCTGGACTGCTCTTCCGATGCGGCCGAGATCTCGCCCATGATGTCCGTCACGCGCTTCACCGAGGCCACGATTTCCTGCATCGTCGCACCGGCGCGTTCCACCTGCTGCGAACCCGCGCCGACCTTGTGCACCGAGTCTTCGATCAAGCCCTTGATTTCCTTGGCGGCCTGCGCGCTGCGCTGGGCCAACGAGCGCACTTCGCCCGCCACCACCGCAAAGCCCTTGCCTTGCTCGCCGGCACGCGCCGCTTCCACGGCGGCGTTCAGCGCCAGGATGTTGGTCTGGAATGCAATGCCATCGATGACGGACACGATTTCGGAAATCTTGCGCGAGCTGGCGGAAATGCCCTGCATCGTGCTGACCACTTCCGACACCGCCGAACCACCGCGCTCGGCCACGTCCGACGCGCTGGCGGCCAATTGATTGGCCTGGCGTGCGTTGTCGGCGTTCTGCTTCACGGTAGATGCCAGTTCTTCCATCGACGCGGCGGTTTCTTCCAGCGATGCCGCCTGCTCTTCCGTGCGGCTGGACAAGTCGGTGTTGCCGGCCGCGATCTCGCGCGAACCCACGGTGATCTCGTCCACGCCACGGCGCACCGTCGCCACCGTACGCGACAGGCTTTCCTGCATGCGCTTGACGGCAGCCATCAGCTGGCCGATTTCATTATGCGATTTGACTTCCACGCGGCTGGTCAGGTCGCCGGCGGCGATCTTGTCGAAGTGCTGGCCGGCTTCCACCAAGGGGCGCACCACCAGGCGGCCGAACAGGATGCGGCAGAACACCATCAACAGCAGGGCCAGGCCCACGGCGACACCCACGGCAACCATGGCGCGGTTGAAGTTGGCTTCGGCCTGGTCGATCGTGGCTTGCTGCTGGTCGCCGATGTACTTGCTGAAGTCGCTGATCGCCTCGATGAAGGCGGCGCTGCGCGGCGTGCCATATTCGTTGTTCACCATGTAGAACGTCGAATAGTCTTCGCTGCGCAGGGCTTCGACCATCGTGTCGACGCCGTCGTCAATGTACGAGCGATAGCGGCGCACCAGGTTCATCGACAGTTGGCGGCCGGTGTCGTCCTGAAGCATGTTTTTCTGGAAGTCCGAGAAGCGGCTGCGCACGCCCGTCAGCAGGTCCGTGGCGCCCTTGAGCGCGGCGGCTGCATCGCGTGCCGAGTTCTCGCCGCTGCCCCAGCCCGATTCCTGCAAGTGGCGCGCGGCCACCATCAGGCTGACGCGGGCGCGCAGCATGTCGCTGTTAATGACCTCGACCTGCTTGGCACGTTCGGTCAGCGCGTTGACTTCGCGGATGGACTCGTAATTGTGCTGCAAGAAGAATGCCGCCAGACCGCCGACGGCCGCGATCAAGATCGCGAAGAACGCCATGACCCACAGCAGCATCGTGCCGACGCGGGCGTCGCGCAGCCGTAGCTTGCGTTTCACCTTGGGTGCGCGCGCGGCCTTTTTCTTGCCGCCTTTGCCGGCCTTTGCGCCGGATTCGAGACTCGCTTCCATATTATTTCCCCATCCCTCAGGAACTGCTCTGACCAAATGAAAAACCACCTTGTGGACACGCCCTGTTACACGGCGGGTACATTCAAGGCGACGTACATTGCGGCGTGAGCCGCAATGCTCTCTACCGGATTTCCAGCGCTACTTGCCTTTCGGCGCCAACACGGCCGGTTCGCCCGGACCAGGTATGTAGATGGTTTGGACCTCGGGTTCGGCCACGGGCTGCGCCCAGTCCTGACGCACGTCGGGCATGGGCGCGGGGCCCAGCAACTTCTGGCGTTCCCAAGGTTCCAGCAGAATATTGGTGCTGTCGACCAGCCGCATCAAGCGGCCATCCGGGCCGAACTGCAACAGCGCTTCCTTGCGGCTGTACAGTCCATCGGCGACAAACGTGATCTTGAAGGACCAGAGGGCAAGCTGCGTGCCGTCGGTCTGTCTGTATAGCTTGTCAGGCGGCGCGGTGAGCGCGCGCGAGGCTTCTTCCAGCGTCGTCTGGCCCGGGGTCAGGGTGCCCAGCTTGCCCGGATCAAAGTTATGACCCGTGGCCGCGCAGCCGCCCAGCAACAACGCGATGGCGGCGGCCGCCAGAAGATGTCTATAGCCTCGCATACCTTACCTGTTCGCCGGCTGCGCCGGCATCAAAAAGATTCCCAGTCGTCGTCGGACGGCGCGGTGCGGCGGCTCGGCGCGGGGGCCGGTTTGGCCTCACCTGCCGGGGCGGCGGCGCGCGGTGCCGGACGACGCACCGGACGTGTCGCGGTGGCGCCTTCAGCGGCGGCGGCCGGCTTGGCTCGCGTGGCATGCGTCAGGCGCACGGCCGGCGCGGCGCGCGCGGGTGCCGGCGCTTCGGCGGGCGCCTCGGACGCGGCAGCCGGTGCGGCCACGCGCGGCGCGCGACGCTGCGGTTGCTGCTGCGCCAGCTGGCGAGCCGGCACTTCGATGACTTCACCCGCATTGATCTTGAACACGGCCACGGCCTGGACCAGACGTTCGGCCTGCTCTTGCAACGAACCGGCCGCCGCGGCGGCTTCTTCCACCAGCGCCGCGTTCTGCTGCGTCACTTCGTCCATCTGCGACACGGCGCGGTTGACCTGGTCGATGCCGCTGGACTGCTCGTCCGAGGCCGCCGAGATCTCACCCATGATGTCCGTCACGCGTTTCACCGACGCGACGATTTCCTGCATGGTCGCGCCTGCGCGTTCGACCTGCTGCGAACCCGCGCCAACCTTGTTGACGGAGTCTTCGATCAAGCCCTTGATTTCCTTGGCGGCCTGCGCGCTGCGCTGCGCCAGCGAGCGCACTTCGCCCGCCACCACGGCAAAGCCCTTGCCCTGCTCGCCCGCACGCGCCGCTTCCACGGCGGCGTTCAGCGCCAGGATGTTGGTCTGGAAGGCGATGCCATCAATGACGGACACGATTTCCGAGATCTTGCGCGAGCTGGCTGAGATGTCGTGCATGGTGTTGACCACTTCCGACACCGCCGAACCGCCCCGCTCCGCCACGTCCGACGCGCTGGCCGCCAACTGGTTGGCCTGGCGCGCGTTGTCGGCGTTCTGCTTGACGGTAGATGCCAGCTGCTCCATCGACGCGGCGGTTTCCTGCAAGGAAGCGGCTTGCTGCTCGGTGCGGCTGGACAGGTCCGTGTTGCCAGCGGAGATTTCACGCGAGCCCACGTTGATTTCGTCCACGCCACGGCGCACGGCCGACACGGTGCGCGTCAGGCTTTCCTGCATGCGCTTGACCGCCGCCATCAAATGGCCAATTTCATTGGACGAGGTGGCTTCCACGCGCACGGTCAGGTCGCCGCCCGCGATCTTGTCAAAGCTCTCGCTGACGGCGCGCAAGGGGCGCAGGATGACGCGGTTCATGAACAGGAAGGCGCCCAGCGACACGGCCAGGATCAACGCGGCCAGGCCCAGGTACACAAACGTCATCGTGGACGCCTGCGAGCGCGCGGCCTGCACTTCTTGTTCGCTGAAGGTATTGATGGTGCCGGCGAAATCGCTCAGCTGCTTGAAGAACGCACCGCTGGCGGCGCCCGCCTTGGTGTTCTTCAGCGTCAGGTACGTCGCGGCGTCGCCCTTGTCCAGCGCGCCCATCATGGCCTGCAAGGCCCCCGAGAAGGCGTTGAACGTCGCAATCAGCTCGCCTTCCGCCGTCTTGCTCATGGTCGTGAGCTTGGGCACGGCCTTGAACGCTTCCATCTTCTTGTTCGCATCGCCGATCAGTTGCTGCACGGTGCGCGAGTTGTCGGCGGCGCCGTTCGCGTCGCCCGCCGCACGTTGCGCAGCGGCGATATCCGCACGGATCGTGGCGCGCAACATCTGCGTGTACGCGTCCTTGATCAGATTGCTTTGCTGCACGCTCAGCGAATCCAGCGCGTTGATCGTGACAGCACTGGCCTGCATGCTGTTCCAGCCCAAACCAATTGCAACCAGTGCGGCCAGGGCAACTGCCAACTGAGCGAGCATCAAGCCCGTGCGCACCTTCAGATTGCTAAACATGTTCCAAGAGTTCCGGTAGTCGTCCCGGCGGCACGCTGTGGCCGCCGGTCCGTAAAGGGGGGGTACTGTTCGTAATCGACTGCCTGTTCAATGCACTGACGTGGGTTGCGTCAGAAGGACTCCCAATCATCATCCGCGGGCGGCGGACGGCGGCTGGCGGCGGGCGCGGAGGGCGACGTTGCCGCTCCGCCCGCGCCGGCGCCATCAGCGCGCGTCGCCGGGCGGCGCAACGGACGCACCACCGTGGCGGCGGTAGCCGCCGGCTTGGGGCGCGCCACCTGGGTCTTGCGCGGCGCGGGCGCAGGCGCGGCCGCCGGGGCGGGTGCGGGCTGCGTCGGCGCTTCGTATTCGTCGTCCGACTCTTGCGTTGCCGGTTCGGCAGCGGCCGGCATCGGCTTGGCCAGGCGCGCGGCAGAGGCGCGAGGGGCGGACGATGACGGGGTCGATGCGCGGGCGTGGGTGGAGGCGTGGGTGGAAGCTTGCGGCGGCGATTGCGGCGACGACACGCGCGGCGCGCTTTGCTGCGCGGCAAGTTGACGCGCCGGCACTTCGATGACTTCGCCCGCATTGATCTTGAACACCGCCACGGCTTCCGCCAGGCGTTGGGCCTGCTCTTGCAGCGAGCCCGCCGCAGCGGCCGCTTCTTCCACCAGCGCCGCGTTCTGCTGCGTCACTTCGTCCATCTGCGAGACGGCGCGGTTGACCTGGTCGATGCCGCTGGATTGTTCTTCCGACGCGGCCGAGATCTCGCCCATGATGTCCGTCACGCGCTTCACGGAGGCCACGATTTCCTGCATCGTCGCGCCTGCGCGTTCGACCTGCTGCGAACCCGCGCCAACCTTGTTGACGGAGTCTTCGATCAAGCCCTTGATTTCCTTGGCCGCCTGCGCGCTGCGCTGCGCCAGCGAGCGCACTTCGCCCGCCACCACCGCAAAGCCCTTGCCCTGCTCACCCGCGCGCGCCGCTTCCACGGCGGCGTTCAGCGCCAGGATGTTGGTCTGGAACGCGATGCCATCAATGACGGAAACGATTTCCGAGATCTTGCGCGAGCTGGCAGAAATGCCCTGCATCGTGCTGACCACTTCCGACACCGCCGAACCACCGCGCTCGGCCACGTCGGACGCGCTGGCAGCCAGCTGATTGGCCTGGCGAGCGTTGTCGGCGTTCTGCTTGACGGTGGACGCCAGTTGCTCCATCGACGCAGCGGTTTCTTCCAGCGAGGCGGCTTGTTGTTCCGTACGGCTGGACAGGTCGGTGTTGCCGGCGGAAATTTCCCGCGCGCCCACGTTGATCTCGTCCACGCCACGGCGCACCGTGGCCACCGTGCGCGTCAGGCTTTCCTGCATGCGCTTGATGGCGGCAAACAGCTGGCCGATTTCATTGGTGCTGCGCACGTCGATACGGCCCGTGAAGTCGCCACCGGAAATCTTGTCGAAGTGCTCGCCCGCATGATGCAGCGGACGCAGCACCGTGCGGTTGATGAACAGCCAGCAGCCCAGCGCCAACAGCAGCGAAATGGCCAGCAGTGCAATGGTGACCGTGCGCGAGATGCGATGGTCGACCTCGGCCTGCACCACCAATTCGTCAGTGCGCGCATCGACAAACTGCAAGACGCCATACACGCCTTCGCGGAACGCCGTGTTGGCGGCGCCGCCGGCATCGTTCAGGTCCAGATAATCTTGAATGGCCAGGTTCGCCAGCGCGGCGGCCTGACGCTTGTAGACGTCTTCGAACTGCTTGTAGCCGGCTTCCAGCTTTTGAACCACGGCGTCCGAGCCCGGCATGCGGGGGTTTTTGCGGAAGGCGTCCAGCTGTTGGTTGCCCTCCTGCATCAGCGCGTCGGCGCGCTTGGCCTGCGAGGTGGCCTGCTCGGTCTTGCCCTGCTGCATGTCCATCAGCGAATTGGCCAGCAGCAAGCGGCCACGCAGGAATGCGGCGTACGCGCGATTGAGCTGGGTCGCCTGATTGGAATAGGCGTCATTGACCTGTTCCAGCTTGGCGTTGCTGGAATTGAGACCCATCCACGCCACGCCGTTCGACGCGAACATGGCGGCCGTGAAGAGCAACAGCACCAGGACGATACAGGTGCGGACTTTCAAATTGACAAGCATGAAATACCCGAGCGTTAAGCAACGTGAAACGACACAACCTACCCTGAACGCAACCACGGACGCCCCGGCCCTTGACCGGAAGCGTCCGAGAGTGGCGCACTAGGCTCAAGCCCTATCCTGGCCCGGCCTGGAAAACCTGCCGCTTATTTGCGGCTGAAAAGGCTGGATCCCTGGATGGTCAGGAACGCGCCGGACGCGGCTTGCAGCGCCACCTGGCGCAAGGCAAGCTGGCTGGTGCCGGCGTAGTAATCCAGATCTTCCAGGTCCGACAACGTCTTGGAATACGTCAGGCCCTTCTTCGTGCCGGTCGCGTCCAGCGCTTCCAGCTCGTTCATGCGGGCGCCGACCGAAGCCGCCACGGTCAGGACGTTGTCGTAGTTGTTCGACAACTTCTTGTTGGCCGTGGCCAGTTCGTTGTTCAGCTTGGCCAGGGCAACTTCATCACCGGCGATCGGCGAATCCAGCACCTTGATCAGGCTGTCCAGCGTGTTGAACATATCCAGGTCCGCCGACTGCACGGACTCGACATTGATGACATCGCCGTTGGCCGGCGTGCCCTTGATCACAACCGACACGCCACCGAAGTCGATGGCCGCGCCATCGGTATAGGGCGTGGCGGTGGCGGGCGGCGCGGGCGTGACGACGGGCGGCACGGGCGGGTTAGCATTCGGGTCCGTCGTGGTGACGCGGTAGCCCATGCTGCCCGTGGTGGGGTCCGCTTCGAACTGGACCTGGAAATTCTTGCCGATGTTGGCCGAACCCGGCGTGACCGACACCGTGCTGAACTGCGCCGTGCCGGTGTTGCCGTTGGCGGCGGTGCTGACGTAAGCCTGCGAACCGGGGTTGGCGCGGCCGAACACATCGCTGCCCAGATCGCTGGTGGACAACTGGCGCGATTGGTCCACCTGCACCGTGCGTTCGCCGGTGGCGCCGCTGTAGACGATCTTGCCCGTGGTGTCCTGCGAGTAAGGCACCACGCCGCCCTGATAGCCCGAGAACACGTACTGGCCGTTGCCGTCCGTACTGTTCGCCAGGCCCAGCAGTGCGTCGCGGGCGCTTTTCAGCGCGGTCGACAAGGCTTGGCGGTCGCTGTCGGCAAACGTGCCGTTACCGGCCTGGATGACGCGGGTGCGCACGTCCTGCAACGCGGTGGTGATGGACTCCAGGACGTTGCTTTCCTGCCCCAGGTTCGTCATGGCCGTGTCACGGTTCATGCCGTACGTGCTGTTCATGCTCTTGGTCTGCGCCACGCCGATGGACAGCGAAGCCGACAGGGGATCGTCCGCGGGCGTCAGAAACTTGCGACCGCTGCCGACCTGTTCAACCAGGCGGTTCATGTCGGATTCCTGAGCCATAATGCCGCTCAGGCCGTTCGCGTACATCATCGAGGTGCTCAAGCGCATGGTCCAGCTCCGAATTGCTTTTTAGTCATCACAGTAAAGATCGCCTTAGCCGCGCAGGCCCAACAGCGTGTCGAACACGGTGCTGGCCACATCGATGATGCGGGCGCTGGCTTGGTACTGCTCTTGATAGATCGACAGGCTGACGTATTCTTCGTTCAGGTTCACGCCCGACACCGCCTGCTGGGCAGCCGTCGTCTGCTTGATCAGGTTGGCCTGCGCCGTGGCGGCCGTCTTCACCTGGGCGGTCTGCACACCCACCGTGTTCACCACCAGGGCGAACATGTCCGTCGTGCTCATCGTGCCGTGGCCCAACACCTTGGCGCTTTGCAGTTGCGCCAGCTTCAGGGCGTTCTTGCCGTTGGCGTCGCCGCCGTCGGCGTCGGCCGCGGCCACTTTTTCCGGGTCGGTGATCAGCACGTTGATGTCACGCGCGGCATCGCGGGTGGGCGACAGCGACCACTTGTCGCCGGCTTGCGGCGGCGCGTCGATCGTCAGCGTCACGCCCATCTCGGCGTCCAGGTTCAGCGTGGCGTTCGGCGGCGTGCCGGTCGCGGGGCCGTTGTACACGCGCGCGCCTTCCGGCATGCGCAGCACCTGATAGTTGGTGCCGTCGAACGAGATCTCGTAGTCCTTGGCGTTGATGTTGTTCAACGTGGTGAACTGGCCGGTCAGCTGCGCGTTGCTCTTGTTCGCGGTGTTGGGCACGCCCGTGGGTGAGCCGATACTGAAAAAGTCGGTGCCCGGGTTGCCGTTCTGGTCCAGGCCCTGCTTGTGTTGCTCGTTGAACGACAGTGCCAGGCCAACGGCCATCTGGCCCAGCTGGTTCTGCATCGTGTCCAGCGACGTCGCGCGAAACTGCAACAGGCCGCCCAGGCTGCCGCCCGTGACGTCGCTGTCGTTCATTTCAACGGCGACGGTCTTGCCCGAACCGGCCGGCAGCGTGTAGGCCACGACCGTGCGGCTGGCGTCCTTGGACGAGGCCACCGCTTGCAGCGGATACAGCGTCGTGCCCGACAGCAGCGACTGGCCGCCCTTGGTCAACGAAATATTGATCTTGTTGCCCTGCTCGTAGGTGGTGATGCCCACGATCTGGTTCAGTTCCAACACCGCCTGGTCGCGCTGGTCGAGCAAGTCGTTGGGGGGGCTGCCGTTGGCCTTGCCGGCGGCCAGCGAAATCTGCGTGTTCAGGTCGTCGATGCGGCTCAGGTAGCTGTTGACCTGATCCACCGTCGTGGTGATCTGCGTGTTCAGCCCTTCACGCTGGTTCTGCATCTCGGAATAGGCCGAGCGGATCTGCGTGGTCAAGCTGTTGGCCTTGCCCAGCAGGTCGGCGCGGGCCGCCGGGTCGGCAGGCTTGCTGGCAACCGTGTTCATGCTGGTGAAGAAATCGGTCAGGCCCGGGGCGATGCCCACGGTGCGGTCGGCGAACAGATTGTTGATCTGCGACACCTGTGCAAACTGCGTCTGCAATTGCGCACCGCTGCCTTGCGCGCCGACCAGCTGCTTGTACAGGAAGCTGTCGTAGCTGCGCTCAACCGTGTCCACTTGCACGCCGCGGCCGATGTAACCGTTGGCGGTGGCTTGGGCGCCGGCGGTCGAGGTCAGGACGCGCTGGCGGTTGTAGCCGACCGTGGTGGCATTGTTGATGTTGTGGCTGGTGGTTGCCAGGCCGGCCTGGGCGGCGTTCAGCCCGCCCAGCGCTGTTTTGTACAAGTTCATGCTGACAATGCCCCGTATGTAACCGCAGCTGATATTTCTGGATACTCCAATAACGGCAGGAGATCGTCCAAATTTAGAGTCCTTCCAACATCTGGCGAGAAATTTCCACGTTGGAGGCCGCGCCGCGCAATTGGCCCATGATGCCGATCAGTTTTTGTGCATAACGCGGGTCGGTTGCGTAGCCCGCGTCCTGGATCTTGCGTGCCGCGTCGATCTCGTTGCGCGCCTGGGTAACGGCCTCGTAGCGGGGGCTGTTGCCAATCAGGCGGGCGTAGTCCGAGAACGATTCCTCGTAAGAGGAATAGGCACGGAACGGCTGCGTCACCTTTTTGGCAACGCCGCCTTCGTATTCGGTGGTCAGCACGTTGACGACCTTGCCGTTCCAGCTTGCGCCTGCCTTGATACCGAACAGGTTGTAGCTGGTGCTGCCGTCCGGGTGCTTGATTTCGCGCTTGCCCCAGCCCGATTCCAACGCCGCCTGACCCATGATCAGGCGAGCCGGCACGCCGCTTTGCTGCGACGCCAGGTTGGCCGCGCGCGACATCTTCGACACGAAGTCCACCACGTGCTCGGGCGCGCCTTCGGCGGCGGCCAGCGCGCGGTCGCTGGGACGGTTGTTGCGCATCACGTTCAGCAGCGCCGACACTTCGCGCGAACCGCCCGTGCGGAAGTCCAGGTCGCCGCCCTGCCCGATCGCGCGCACCGCCTCGTCGGACATGTCCGCCGGCTTGCCTTGCTGCATCTGCGACAGGATGGATTGCGTCAGGCCGATGCCGGGCGAAGCCAGGTGCAGCGCCAATTGCTCGTCGGCCATGGACTGCATCATTTGCGTCTGCTGCGAATCGAACAGGCCTTCCTTGGGCGTGGCCTCGCGCATGCGCTTGACCATCATTTGCAGGAACAGGGCTTCGAACTGCTTGGCCACCTGCTTTTGCTGCTCGGTGCCGGCGGGGTCTTTCTTGACGTCGCGCTTCAGGTCCGACAAGCGGCCCATGTCAAAGACCGATTCCTGGCGGCCCGCGCCGCTTGCCGCATCTTGAGTAATCGCCATGGCCGTCAGATGATTTCCAGTTCGGCGCGCAAGGCGCCGGCGCTTTTCATGGCCTGCAAGATGGCCAGCAGGTCCTGCGGCGTGGCGCCCAGGGCATTCAGGCCCTTGACCACATCAGCCAGGTTGGCGCTGGTGCTTACGCGCTGCAACGAGCCGTTGTCCTGGCGCACTTCGATCTGCGTGTTGGGCACCACCACGGTCTGCCCTTCCGTGAACGGGGTGTCCGGTTGCGACACCTGGTTCTGGCGGTTGATGATGACCGACAGGTTGCCGTGGGCCACGGCCGCCTCTTCGATCATGACCGTGCGGTTCATCACGACGGAACCGGTGCGGGCGTTGATGATGACCTTGGCCACCGTGGGCGCGCGCGCCACCTGCAAGTCTTCCACTTGCGACAGGAAGCGCGCCTGCGACGACTGCTCCATGGGCGTGCGCACCTGCACCACACGGCCGTCCAGCGCGGTGGCCGTGCCTTGGCCAAACTTGCGGTTCAGGGCCTGCGCCACGTTCTGCGCGGTGCCGAAGTCGGTGTTGTTCAGTTCGACGTGGATGTAGCCGTCGCGCGAGAACGTGGTGGGCACGCCGCGTTCGACGATGGCGCCCGCGCTGATGCGGCCGCCGTTCAATTGGTTGATCTGCACGCTGGAGCCGCCGGCCGATGCGCCCGCGCCGCCGACCAGGATGTTGCCCTGGGCGATGGCGTAGACCTGGCTGTCCGCGCCCTTGAGCGGGGTCATCAGCAAGGTGCCGCCGCGCAGGCTCTTGGCGTTACCCATGGACGACACCACCACGTCCAGCGTCTGGCCGGGCCGCGCGAACGCGGGCAAGGTGGTGGTGACCATGACGGCCGCCACGTTCTTCAATTGCATGTTGCTGCCGGCGGGCACGGTGATGCCCAGCTGCGAGAGCATGTTGGTCAGGCTTTGCTGCGTGAAAGGCGTCTGGCGAACCTGGTCGCCGCTGCCGTCCAGGCCCACGACCAGGCCGTAGCCGATCAGCTGGTTGCCCCGCACGCCCTGGATCGAGGCCAGGTCCTTGAGCCGCTCGGCGTGCGCCGCGCCGGCGCCGGCCACCAGCCCTACCGCCACGCACACACGGGCGAACAGGGACAGCATGGCGGATATGGAGGTGGGTTTTGTCATGGTCAGAACGGCGAAGCAAGCAGGAAGAAGCGTTGCAGCCAGCCCATGGTCTGAACTTCGTCCATGACGCCCTTGCTGCGATATTCGATGCGGGCGTCGGCCACCTGCGTGGACGACACGGTGTTCGTGCCGGTGATGGAGCGCGGGTCGACCACCCCGGCAAAGCGTACGTATTCGCTGCCGCGGTTGATCGCGATCTGCTTCTCGCCAGCCACCTGCAAATTGCCGTTCGACATCACGCCCACGACCGTCGTGGTGATGGTGCCGGTAAAGGCATTGTTGGCGGTGCTGTCGCCCTTGCCCTGCGCCACGTTGCCGCCCTTGGCGTCGGTGTTCAGGTTAGCGCCCGCCCAGCTGTCCATGAAGGACGGCGCGGCGGCGATACCCAGCGTGGCCGATCCGGTGCGGTTCGTATTCGTCGCCACGTTCTTGGACGCATTGGTGCGTTCGTTCAGCACGATGGTGACGATGTCGCCCACGTTGCGCGGACGACGATCCTCGAACAACGGATAGTTGCCGTACGTGGTGGGCTGATAGATCGAGCCCGTCGGCTGCGCCATCGGCATGGGCGGCGGCGGCGGCGCGGCCGTGGTCGGCCCGGTCACGATGGGCTCGGGCGGGATCATGGCGCAACCGGCCGCCAGCATAGCCAGCGCCGCAGCGAATACCAGACGCAGGACAGACATGGGCATCACAGTTGGGTCAGGCGGGCCAGCATCTCGTCAGAGGTCTTGACGGCCTTGCTGTTCATTTCGTAGGCGCGCTGGGTCGTGATCATGTTGACCAGTTCCTCAGCCACGTTCACGTTGGACGTTTCAACGTAGTTCTGCATGATCGAACCCGCGCCGTCCACGCCCGGTTGCAGCAGGTTGGCGGGGCCCGATGCATCCGTTTCCAGATACAGGTTTTCGCCGATGCTTTGCAGGCCGGTGGGGTTGATGAAGGTGGCGATCTGCAACTGGCCGATCTGCACGTTCACGCCGGCGGCGCCGGGCTGGGTCACCGAGACGATGCCGTCCTTGCCGATGGAGATGGACAAGGCGTTGTCCGGCACGTTCATGGGCGGCTGGATGACGTAACCGCTGACGGTGGTCAGCTGGCCGTTCTGGTCGCGTTGCAGGGCGCCGTCACGGGTGTAGCCCTGGGTGCCGTCGGGCAGTTCGACTTGCAGGAAGCCACGGCCGTTGATGGCGATGTCCATTTCGCCGCCCGTGTTGTTCAGGTTGCCGGCGGTGTGGATGCGCTCGGTGGCGGCCACGCGGGCGCCCGTGCCCAATTGCAGGCCGGACGGCAGTTGCGTGGCGTCGCCCACTTGTGCACCGGGCTGGCGCAGCGTCTGGTACATCAAGTCCTGGAACACGGCGCGGCCGCGCTTGAACCCGTTGGTGGAAACGTTGGCCAAGTTGTTCGAGATCACGTCCATGGAGGTCTGTTGACCTTCCAGGCCCGTTTTGGCAATCCACAACGAACGCATCATGATGAAGTACTCCTGGTGCCGCGGCAGCGCCGCGCGCGAAATTTGGGTTGAATCAGCGGCCGAGTCAGCTGACGGACAAGATGCCGTTGGCGCGTTCGGCGTTACGGTCCGACTGCTGGATCACCTGCATCTGCTGCTCGAAGCGGCGGGCGTTTTCAATCATGCCTACCATCGCTTTCATCGGATTGGTGTTGCTGCCTTCCAGCACGCCGGACAGCAGGCGCAGGCTGGGGTCCGCCGGCGCGGGCGGCGCGGGCTGGCCATTGACCGGCGCCAGGCGGAACACGCCGTCGTCGCCATGCACCAGTTGCGCGTTGTTCGGGTTGGCCAGCTTCAGGCGACCGAGGTTCAGAATATTGTTCGGGCCGTCGCCGGCGCCGATGGCCGTGATGGTGCCGTCGGACGTGATCGTCAGCGAGGCCTGGTCGGGCACATCGATGGGGCCGCCCTGGTCGGACAGCACCGGTTGGCCCAGCGAGGTCTGCAACAGGCCGTTGATGCCCACTTGCAGGCTGCCGCCGCGCGTATAGGCTTCGCCTTGCGGCGTCTGCACGGCGATCCAGCCGTTCTCGCTGGCCAGTGCCACGTCCAGGTCGCGGCCCGTGGTCTGCATGTTGCCCATTTCAAAGCTGTTGCCCGGGGTCGAGGCCACCGTCGAAACACGCGTGGGCAGGCTCACTCCGTCCGTCACGGGAACCGAGCGGTACAGCGCGATCTGCTCGCGAAAGCCCGTCGTGTTCACGTTGGCCATGTTGTTCGAAATCGCGGCCTGCTGCTCAGTGATACGTGCCGCGCCATTCATGGCGGTGTAGATGATTCTGTCCATTGCCTATTCCGTCGGTGTCGTCGCGAGCCAGCTTTACTTCAGGTTCATCAGGACTTGCATGATTTCGTCCTGGGTCTTGATGGTTTGCGAGTTGGCCTGGTAGGTGCGCTGGGCAATGATCATGTTGACCAGTTCCTTGCTCATGTCGACGTTGGACGCTTCCGTCGCCTGACCCACCACCTTGGACATGCCGTTGGTGCCCGGCTGACCCAGGATCGGCTGGCCCGAGGCGGACGTTTCCGTCCACGCGTTGTTGCCCACCGGTTGCAGGCCTTGCAGGTTCGAGAAGTCGGCCAGCACGATGTTGCCGACCACTTGCGTTTCACCGTTGGTGTAGCTGGCCACCAGGCTGCCGTCGCCGCCGATGTTGATGCCGCTGAATTCACCGGAGGTGTAGCCGTCGGGCTTGGCAACCAGCTTGTAGTTGCTGCCGTACTGCGTGGTGCCGGTGTAGTTCATGGCGATGCTGATGGGGTCGGCGGGCGTGGTGGTGCCGCCGGGCTGGGCAAAGCTCAAGGTCACGACTGGGGCGCTGGTCAGCGCGCCGGCCTTGTTGAACGTGAACTGCTGGGGGGTGCCCCAGACGCCGCCCGCTTCGGTCGTGGGCGCCATGGCCTGGCCGTCCATCGTGTAGTAGACGTCGTACACGCTGTTGCCGGCGGCATCCGCCGGGCGCTTGACGAAGTACTGCATCACCTGGTGCGAGTTACCCAGCGAATCGAACACCGTCATGGGCGACGCGTTGGTGTAGCTGTTGGACACCGTGGGGTCGAACGGACGGCCGATTTCGGTGACGGCGGCGGTGTACTCCGTGAAGCCTGGCATCACAGAGAGATCGTCCGTGACCAAGCCGTTAGCGCCAACGTTAATCGTGTTGGTGCCATCGGTAATGGGCCCGGACGGTACTAGTGCACCGGTAGCAGCATTCCGAAGCTCTGCGGTTCCATTAGCCGTACGAGTAAACGTATAGTTCGTGCCGCTCACAGCGATCGTCCCGGGAACGGGCGGAACAGTCTGCGTATCAACCGGGTAAACCACCTTGGCGTTGGCGTCCAGGTTGGCCACGGTCGTGCCGGTGGCGGTGGCGCGCGGCGCCACGTTGGCCGTCGGCAGTTGCAGTTCGACCGGGTTGGCGCCAATGGCGCCTGCGGGGTAGCCCGTCAGGCGGTAGCCCTGCGCGTTGACGATGAAGTTGTTCTTGTCGACCAGGAATTCGCCATTGCGCGAATACATCACCGCGCCGCTGGTGTCCGTCAGGCGGAACATGCCCTTGGCGCCGTCGATGGCGATATCGTATTCGCCACCACCGCCCTGCACCGTACCGACGGTGAAGCGTTGGTTGATGGCGGCGACCTTGACGCCCAGGCCCACGCGCGAGCTGGCGTACACGTCAGCAAACGAGGCCGTGGCCGACTTGAAGCCGACGGTGCCGGAGTTGGCGATGTTGTTGCCGATCACGTCCAGGTTCTGCGCAGCGGCGTTCAAGCCGCTTAGTCCTTGTCCGAAGCCCATGTTTTCTCTCGCTAATTAATGATGTGGAGCCGTCGCCCGTGCGCCGGCATCGATTCAAATCCGCCCGGTTCAGGCGCCGATAACCTTGCGCACGTCCAACATGCTGGTCTGGCCTTCCAGGCCCAGGTCCAGACGCAGTCCGTTCGTCGAGTAAGCCACGCTCTTGACCTGGCCGTAGCTCAGGACTTCCGCGTTCACCTTCTTGCCGTCGCCGTCGGTTGCCAGCACGGACACGGTGTAAGCGCCCGGCTCCAATGCCACGCCACCGTCGTTCTTGCCATCCCAGTTCAGGGTGTAGACGCCAGTCTTCTGTTCGCCCATTTCAATGGTGCGCACCACGGCGCCGTTCGCGTCGGCGATACGAACCTGGACCTTCTGCGCATCGCTTTGCAGATCCAGGCCGTAGGGGGTGACGACGCGCTCGGCGGCGTTGTCGCCGTCCACGCCGACCTTGACCTTGGAACCCGGGATCAACACGCCCTTGCCGATCATCGACACGGCGTTCATCGACTGGGACACATCGATCTGGCCGCTGATGGCCAGGATGGTGCTCTTCAGGTTGGTGATGCCTTCCACCGTTGCGATCTGCGCCATCTGCGAGGTCAGCTCGGCGTTTTGCATCGGGTTCAGCGGATCCTGGTTCTGCAGCTGCGTCATCAGCAGCTTCAGGAACTGATCTTGCAGGCCCTGCGACGTAATGGAGCTGCCGGCGCCCGCCTGGGCCAGGCCCAAGCCGGTGGTGCTGGTGTTTTGATCGACGGTGGTCATGGATTCACTCTGAGCGGAAATTAGGATTGACCGATGGTCAACGTCTTTTGCATCAAGGACTTGGCGGTGTTCAGCACTTCGACGTTCGCCTGGTACGAGCGCGACGCCGCGATCATGTTGACCGTTTCGGCCACGGGATCGACGTTGGGCATGCTGACGTAGCCCTGGGCGTCGGCCAGCGGATGCTTGGGGTCATAGATCTGCTTGAGCGGCGACGGGTCCTGGATGACGCCGGCAACGCGCACGCCGCCGATCTCCTGCCCCATGGCCTGGCCGGCGGCCGGGTTGACCTGGAATACAACCTGGCGGGCGCGATACGGCTGGCCGTCCGGGCCCACCACGCTGTCGGCGTTGGCCAGGTTGCTGGCCGTGACGTTCATGCGCTGCGACTGCGCGCTGAGCGCCGAACCGGCGATATCGAAAATGCTCAACAAGGACATTGCCTGTTGCTCCCTTTATGGATCAATCCTGAATGGCGGTCTGCATGGTCCGGATGCGGCCGGAGATCATTTGCATCGTGCTCTGGTAGTGCAAGGTGTTGTCGGCGAACTGCACGCGTTCGATGTCCATGTCCACCGTGTTGCCGTCCATGCTGGGCTGGTAAGGCAAACGGAACAGCAGGTCCGTCGGGCCCTGCGACACGGCCTTGGCCGGAATGTGACGCGCGGAGGTCAGCGTCAACGACGTATCGGCCAGGCGCTTGGAATCTTCCATCGCGTTCTGCATCGCCGTCTTGAAGTCGAAATCGCGGGCCTTGTAGTTCGGCGTGTCGGCGTTGGCGATGTTGGACGACAACACTTCCTGGCGCTGCGCGCGCAGTCCCAAAGCCTGCTGGTAGAACCGGAAATCTTCGTTAAGCCTGTCTAGCATCGTGGCGCCTTCGTGCGTTGCAATACGGATAGAGCACGGGACTTCGGACGCACCGTTATCCCATTGGATGACGGAATCATAGGGGCCGACGGTGAAACACAATCAGCCAAATAACCCGCCATTTCTCATCCAATTCACGTATTGCCAAGCCGCTCGGACTCTTACAATTCAGTCATCATGAAAATCTCCGCACGACTTCTCCTCGCGCGCGCAAGCGGCCTTCTTGTCCTGGCATTGGCAGGCAACGAAGCCGCGCTGGCGCAAGACGCCGCCAGCCAGCCGCCCGAGGCCATCGTGAACGCGGCGCAAGACTATCTGCTTGAACAATTGGCCGGCCTGCCCGGGCAGCCCTCGGTGGCCATCGACCCGCCCAGGGTGGACCGCCTGGCGCCCTGCGACGCCATGTCCCCGTTTATGCCGTCGGGCATGAAGCTGCGGTCGCGCATGACGGTGGGTGTGCGATGCAACGCGCCCAAGCCCTGGACGACGTATGTGCAGGCCACTGTCAGCGTGCCCGGGTACTATTACGTCGCTTCGCGGATGATCGCGGCGGGCCAGGCGCTGACGCCGGACGACCTCTCCCCCCGGGACGGCGACCTGGTGTCGCTGCCGCCGGGTGCCATCACCGACCCGCAAACGGTCGTGGGCATGTCGGCCGCTTACCGCATCAACGCCGGCCAGCCGGTGCGTGGCTCGTCGCTGCGCAACGCGCAGTCGGTCATGCGGGGCGCCAACGTTCGGATCAACGCGCGCGGCAACGGATTCGTGGTCAGTAGCGAGGGGCAGGCACTGGACAATGCAGCGCCGGGCGCCACGGTGCAGGTGCGCACCGCCAGCGGCCAGGTGGTCAGCGGTGTAGTGCGTAACGCGGGTCTGGTGGAAATACAACTGTAGGGTCTGTTACAAATCGCGCGACACCATTGGGCAAGCTGCCCTAAAGTTCCTTCCGGCCCTGTCGTTACAGAGACAATAGTAGGCGTATCCGTCGCAAACCGACCCAGGACGCCCTGCGGAGAAAACCTTGAAAATCAATTCGACCACCAACCGGCCCCTTTCGGCCGACGCCGTGAGCCAGCGCCCGGATTCCGCGGTTGCGCAAGCCTATGGCGCAAGCACCCCCTCGGGCTCCAGCAGCTCGCAAGTGGCGTTGAGTTCGGCGTCGCGCAAGATGCTGGCCCTGCAAGACGGTTCGAACGACATCAACGTCGAGCGCGTGGCTGCCATCCGTGCCGCCATTGCCTCGGGCCAGTTGAAGATCGATACCGGCCGCATTGCCGACAGCCTGATCGCCAGTGCGCGCGATCTGCTGAAGTAATCCCGTCCACCGCCCTATCCTCCTTCGAAGCATGACCATGAACCCCGTCGACTCCCTCCAGGCCTGCATGCGTCAGGAAGACGCGCTGATTACCGAGTTTTCAGCCATTCTGGAAGAAGAGACCGAGGTTCTGGTCGGCCCGGGCAACGTCGGCGCGCTGCAAGCCATTACCGAACGCAAGTCGCGCGTGGCACAGCAGCTGGTTGACCTGAGCGGCACGCGCGACGGCCTGTTGGCCGAAATCGGCCTGCCCATCGGCCACGCCGGCACCGAGCAGGCTGCCGTGCTGCATCCGCAGTTGTCGGGGATCTGGCAGGCGCTGTTGACCAAGTCGGCATCGGCCAACGAGATCAACCTGCGCAATGGCGCGTTGATCGATGTGCATCTGCGCTACACGCAGCAGTCGCTGGACGCGCTGCGCGACGTGAACGGCGCAGGCAGCAAGAACGCGACCTATGACGCGTACGGCCGAGGTGCGCGCGGCGCGCCTAATCGCAAACCGATCGTCGCCGGCTGATCCGGCGTATAGTCCCTGGCGCGGCATGCGCGCCAAAATACGCGAATTCTTGTGAAAAGCGCGCGGGATCCCTAACGGGATACCGCGCGCTTTTTGCTGGACAGGAGTGCCG